>NZ_PYHV01000018.1:0-227889 GCF_004766475.1 Pseudoalteromonas sp. KS88 | reverse complement strand
CTCCAACAACACGCAGATATCATAACATTTATATCCAACATATTGCGTGTTCTCACACCTTTATATCCTCCACCATGTCTAAACTCTCCCAGTTATCTCAGCCATCGTGAGTAATCTCAATCCTTGCTCACATCCATCGTGAGTAATCTCAATCCTTGCTCACATCCATCGTGAGTAATTTCAATCCTTGCTCACATCCATCGTGATTAATTCGATTCTTGCGAACTGTCCATCAATTGCTTCCACTGTTTTAACGACCATAACATTGTAGGGGCTTCAGTGTTATTCGTTCGAGTTATTCCTTGTGTTTGTTCCATTATTCCTCCTTGATAAAGTAAATTAACTGACGTTATATTTAGCGTCTTGCAATAATGTATATCGCATGAATTAAGCCAGGAATATAACCTAGTAATGTTAACAAAATATTAATCCAAAAATGCGCACCCAATCCAACTTGAAGAAATACGCCAAGTGGTGGTATCAGCACCGATAAAATAATGCGAATTATGTCCATTATTATCACTCCTTGAAAACTGCATTAGAAAGCCCAGCACAGCTGGGCATTCGCTTGCTAAAAAATTATTCAGCGATAATTTTTAGCTCATCAACTACGTTATGAACGTCTTCAGCATTTTTTGCAATATTGATTGCAAGTTGCTTTTCAGCTTCAGACTCAACAGTACCCTTTAAGGTTACAACGCCGTTATCTGTATCAACGTCAATATCTGTGCCGCCTACTTCTGAGTTAAATAAATAACGCGTAGTAATTACAGTGCTTATCTTGGCATCTGTTAAATCACTTTCTGTGTCATTCATATCAGACTTCATATCTTTTCTATGCATATCTGGATTTTTCACAACAGATAGTTCGTTGTCGACATCGCTAACACCATCAAGGCTCAGCACAAGCTCTTCAGCAAGCTCCTTATCTAGGTCGCTGTCTACTTTACCTGTTAAAATAACTTTGCCGTTTTTCACGTCTGTGTTGATGTCAAAGTTGTTAAGGTTTGTATTCATTAATAAAACCGTTTCTGCCTTACCATCAATCCAAGCATCTTTACTTTCATTTTCCCAGCTGCTTGCTTGTGCACCCATTGCTGTAGTACCAAGAACTAACGCTGCAATCATAGATTTGTTAAATGTTTTCATAATCTTTCTCCTTTTGATTAAAGACAGTTTAGTTAATGCGAACATCAAGCCAACTTTTTAAGTTATATAAATCAGCAGCTTAAGCTAAAACGTATTTACCTTGTTTTTATACATGGTAATAAATTACATGCAGCTCGGTAATTTGTTCTGACCTGTGTAGATTTAACCATTTAGTCGCAATTTTCATTAATCTGTCGTTAATATTACCAAATAGAAAACACATCTAAAAATATAAGATTATGATTTTATTAACCTTATTTTTTGGCCTAAGCTTTGCTTAATATAGTTAATTACCTATTTGAACGTGTAAGAAGGGAACTACCATGCCAGTTAAAGTTGAAGATCGTCCTATTGAGCAAGTGCGTGAACAAGTTATTGACCAATTAATCTATAACTATAGCCACGGAGTTATCTCTGCAGAAGCCTTTGAGCGTCGTCTAGATCAAGCAATGGAAGCAACAGATAACGCTGTTTTGATAGAATTAGTAAGCGATCTTGAGTTAACAACAGATACACAGTATCAAAGTGAAAAACGCGCACAGTTTACGCCAAACTATAGTAACCAAAGTCAGAATGATAAACTGCACCTGAAGAGCATTATGGGTTCAAATGAACGCAGTGGTCAGTGGGTGGTTCCTAAAGAGATTCACTTAACCAATTTATTAGGATCTATAGAATTGGACTTCACGGATGCCATATTTCAACATCAACACATTACATTGCATGTTAACTGTCTATTAGGGAGTGACGAAATTTACGTACCGGAGCACGTGAATGTAGTATCAAAAATGTTTAGTGTTGTAGGCAGCGTAGAAAACAAATCAGTATCTCTTAATAAACTACATGGCCCAACAATTACCATTGAAGGTAAAGTCATTCTTGGCTCAGTAGAAATAAAAGTTAAACGCACAATTAAAGAAAAATTTGTATCCTTTGCTAATAGCTTAAAAGCAAGCTGGAATGATATGAATAAATATTAAGTCTCTAAACACTCAAATAATAAGTAGGTGTTAGGGCGTGTTGACCTTTCGTGATTAATTTTTCAGCAGTATGTTTGGTATTTAGGCAAGGCAGCGCCTATGCAGTGTGGTTGTTCCCCATAAATAGGCGATAACGCAGTATAAATGCCAAACATGCGCTGCCCAAAGGGTTCTTCCTAGGGGCGATTGACTCTTTGTTACCTACATGGATGTAGGTAAGGGGCGCTAGCAGGACGCGGTAGCTTTGCTCGGTTTTTACTTAGCCCGCTAGGTTACAAACCTCGCGCCGCGATTAAATCGCCCCTAGATTGAACAAATTTCAATCCACAAAGGTCAACACGCCCTAGTTAAACATAATACCTACTATTAGCTCATTTATCATTATTTCGTTGCGCTGGTATATCACTAATGTACTCAACAAACTCCACTTCAAATCCGGCTGGATCAATAAAGTATACGTTTTTACGATATGGGTTTTCTGCGCCAGGCTTGTCTATGCTATAACCTGCCTGCTCTAAACGCGCAATTACAGCGGCAATATTATTGGTAACGTAAGCAAAATGCGCCAACCCTACTTGATGACCAGTTAAATCTCGGTTCTTATGTTCACCATTGTCACTCAAAGCTAAATAATGATAATCATCACCAAAGTGTAACCATTGTCGTGGTTTACCATGCCAAGTGCCTTGTCCTTTACTCCTAATATACCAATGCGGAAACGCCGCTTGGTAAAAGTGCAGCATTGCCTCAACGTCATCAACAACTAAATTCACATGCTCTAAATACATAATATAGCTCCTTTATTTAAGTAGTTAAAGCCAGCTTAAAACCTAAAGCTAAGTTGAGGTAAAGTGTTTTTTACAATAAATTTTATAAGTAAAAGATATCAGAATAGAGGCACTAGATTTTAGGGCTCTAGTACCTAGTCACTTCCCTAACACCTAGGATAAATAACTAAAATATTTTGCGCAAAGAGCAGACAGTGAGGGTAAATGAGAAGAAAAAAGGCACAGGTTAATTGCACCTTGATTATTGTCACTTACCTAATACCTTTAACCTCTTAAGCGCAACGCCTCTTAACCTCTGTGTGAATTAATCACTTATAAGCTTCAATCAGCTTCCCGCTACTTGCATTTCTTCTATCAGTACTGAACCTGTTTGAATCCCGCCACGGCGTTCTATATCACCACCTAAACCTACAATTGCTTTAAACATATCCTGCAATTTTCCGGCAATGGTAATTTCGCTAACAGGGTATTGTATTTCACCATTTTCAACCCAAAAACCAGCGGCACCGCGAGAGTAATCACCTGTGACTGTGTTAACACCTTGACCCATTAATTCAGTGACCAATAAGCCTGTGCCCATCGTTTTGAGTAACTCAGTTAAATCCTGGTGAGTTTTTTCAACTAGCCAGTTATGAATGCCACCAGCATGCCCTGTCGGTGTCATGTTCATCTTGCGAGCTGCATAGCTGGCTAATAAATAAGTTTGTAATTCACCACCCTGAATAATTTCACGGTCAATGGTTTTTACACCTTCGCTGTCAAAAGGCGTAGACGCTAAGCCTTTTAACAGATGTGGGCGCTCTGAGATATTTACACAATCACTAAATACTTGTGTGCCAAGGCTATCCATTAAAAAGCTTGATTTGCGGTATAAAGCACCGCCACCAATGGCTGACACCAAGTGGCCAAATAAAGAATTAGCAATGTCAGCTCTGAAAATCACAGGCACCTTCATGGTACCTAACTTTTGGCTGTTTAATTTAGCTAATGTTTCGCTTGCGGCTTCAAGTCCAACAGCGGCGGCATCTTTTAAACCGTTTTGCTCTCGAGAAACCGTATAAGCTGAATCGCGTTGCATTTGCTCACCATCTTTACCAATAACCATGGTGCTTATGCTGTGGCGCGTGCGTGGGTAGCCTGCTATTAAGCCATGGCTATTGCCATAAACCCGCAATCCTTGGTGAGACGAAAAACTTGCACCGTCTGAATTAACAATGCGCTCATCGGCATTGAGCGCAGCTTGCTCCGCACTATGGCAAAGCTCAATGCCCTGCTCCGGGCTAACGTCCCACGGGTGATATAAATCAAGATCTAACGGTGCAAACTCTAATAGCGCTTTATCTGCCACACCATTGTGTGGATCATCTGACGTAAACTTTGCAATATCTATGGCTTTTTCAACAACAGTCCGTAACGTTTTAGGGTTTAAATCAGCCGTTGAAGCAGACCCTTTATGATTACCCACATACACACTAATTCCTAAACCGCCATCTTGGTTAAATTCGATCGTTTCAACTTCACCCATGCGCGTACTTACAGATAACCCTGACGTACTAGACATAGCCGCTTCAGCACCGGTAGCACCGAGTTTTTTTGCGTGCTCTAACACTTCTGCTACGGCATCTTTTACTTGAGAAATTTGAGTATAAATAGGATCTTGCTGTTGGCTTTTCATGTTATTGGTCCTGAGCGTGTATCACTTACAATATAGTTAAATGCTAACACACCCAGTGCATTGCATCAGCTAATATTAATCATTAAAAGAATCGCGTATAATGAAGTCAGTTAACGACATTATATGAGCACCTCATGGCGAAGAAAAAAGGCAACCCTGCTGAAATTGAAGAAGAAATTATTTACGTATCCAAAAGTGAGCTTAAGCGAGATGCGCAAGAGTTTCATCAACTAGGCTCTGATATTGCCAAAATGGGGAAAAAACAGCGCGAGCGCTTGCCTCTTAATGACGATTTAAAAGCGGCCATGGTGGTGGCAGACAAAATTAGTAACAAGAGTGATGCATATCGCCGCCACTTAAATTACATCGCAAAAACGTTACGTACAGTTGAAAACATCGATGAAATAAAAGCAATCATCGACATTATGCTGAACAAAAATAACCAAGCGGAAGTCATGATCAAAAAAATCGAGCAATTACGCAGCGATTTGATCGAGCAAGGTGATGATTTAATCAATCAAACGATTGAAGAATACCCATCACTTGAACGCCAAAAAATGCGCCAGTTAGTGCGCAATGCAGCGAAAGAAGTCAAAGCTGAAAAACCAGCACGTGGCTATAAAGAGTTATTTCAATACCTAAAAGATAGCATGATGTAATCAGCGCCAAACACGTTTATATTACTTATCATCGCGAGTAGGCTTAAACATACTGTATAGGCCTACTTCAATTATCTATTACAAACCTAAATTATCTTTAATATTTTTCATTTGTTGCTGTAATCGATCATGTATTTCTTCAACCAAGTGACTTGATTCACTCACCTGTCCCTTCATGTCTTGCATAGACTGACTAAAGTTTTCGAGCAACCTATTTTGCTGCTTTGCAAGCTCCATTGCCTCAAACGCAACCTTGTTGGCATCTTGAGCATTATTAGCCACACCTTCAGAGTTACGTTTAAGTTCTTGTGCGTTGTTTGTTTGTGATTGTGCATCATCCGCCAATGCTGAAATTTGAGTAGACACCATACCGGAGTTTTCACTGAGTAAATTAAGTTGTTCGTTAATATCGCTCAACGAACCTTGAGTTTGACGTGCCAATTTACGCACCTCATCTGCCACAACCGCAAACCCCCGCCCATGTTCTCCGGCTCGTGCAGACTCAATCGCCGCATTCAAAGCCAGTAGATTAGTCTGCTCTGCAATTGTACGTATCACTTCTATCACTTGGCCAACATCCTGCACACCACTAAGTAACTCTTGTAAGCTCTTAAGACCGCCTTCAACACGCGTTTGCGTATTTGAGCTCGCGCCTAACATGCTTTGTGCAAACCCCAAGCTTTGCTCCATCGCTGAAAAGGTTTGCTTAGCGTTATCAGCAACTTGACTATTAATGTCGTTAACTTGCTCACCAATGTGCTGTATGTCATGCAGCAATGCTTGATTTTGCTCTACTTGTTGATGGCTACCATGGGTTTGCTGACTAATTGTATTTAGGTTATCACTCATCTCCTGCATAAAATCATTAATGACCTTAAGCATTTGCGCTCGCTCTTGTGCTTCTAGTCGCTGGCGCTCAATTAATTGGTTAAAGTAAGTAGCGATTTCACCCACTTCAGTTTCTGAGTTTTTACTCTCAATATTTTTAAGCTCGTTTGACTCAATTAAAAATGCAAAACCATCACGCAACTGCCTTAATGGCGCAAGAATCTGTTTGCGCTGAACAATATAAACGCCGATTGCTAAAATCACCAGCATGCTTATAGCGATTGAACAAACCAAAAATATATGTTTTTTTAATGTAGCCTGTTCAACTTTTAATTGTTTCTCGGCGTTAATAACCGTCTCTGAAAGCAAAGCAGTTTGTTCACGTAATGACTCAATGCCAGCTTGGCGCTGCTCAGTTTGCTCTAATGTACTTGATAAATCTCGCGGGTATCTGTTTGGCCAGCTGCTTATTTCTGCTTTTATTTCCTCTGCTAAATCTTCAGCTTCTACACCAAAAAACAGCTCATCTTCATCAACCTCACTCATCACACCCAAGTTATCTAGGTTATTAATCTGCTGTGCTATGCGATTTAAATTGGCTACGCTTTGAAGCAAGCTATCTTTAGTGTCTTGATCAAAGCTAATAATTAATTGATAAGTAAATAATGAAAGCGATGCAACTTCGCTATAGTAGTCACTAGCAAGCACATAATATTCCTCGCTATGAGTCCCCGCTTGATTTGCTTTATTGGCATAATTAATCAATGAAGAAGCTGAACCTGCCATTTGGCGCAAAGCGTTATCTAAAAGAGCCGTCTCATTGCCCGATAATTTGCCTAATGCCCGGTATTTACCATTAATATCTTGGTCAAGCTGAGTAAGCAAAGCTGCTAGCTGTTTCTCTAAGTGGCTGGGTAATACGTTAAGATCATTCTCTTGAACATCACTGATCAGCTCAGACGCTTTTGTAAGGTACACACTATCGCCTTTAGCCAGATAGTCTTCAATTACCCCTTCCAGATCGAGCAGAATTTTATTCTTTAATTGGCTATAAGATTGATCTTGTTGTTCAAGCTTTATCAGGGTTTGGCTAGCCCAAAATAATGTAGCCGATAAAAGTATACTTGCAGAGGCAAGTAACACGGCTAAGAGGCGGGTAAATGAAGATACGCGCATAAGTTTCCCCTTTGGGTTAATCACGCACGTAGATTATTAATTATTTATGACAGTTTAATGAAAACCTAACATGAAATTCTCACATGACAAAAATAGCTAAACTAAAAGCATGATAAACTTAGTTTGCAATTAACAAATAGCTTACGAACAATGTAAAGTCACACAGCGACATAAAATGAAACTATACTCTGGCATCACGTTTGTACATGTATGTGTTTGGACTTACCAACTTAAGGCTGTCATTGGTAAATAGCTATCGTTAGTGAGTTTAAGTAACCTGAACTCTGGATAATAAATCTATCTCCAGCGGCTACTTTCAACGCTAACTGCGTTGAATTTACAGAGTATTAGAGCAGCCATTTTTATAGTCTTTCCATAATATAAAGGTTATTTTTGCTGTACTGTTGCTGCAACGCAACAGTCGGTAGCACACTTTAACCTGGGAATCGCTTCACTGCGTTCTCTCAGCACTGCTTTTTAATAAGGCACACCCCATCCAGACAAACCATACTATCTGGCTTAAGCCGAATGCATCTTTCAACTCTGGCACTGACTGAAACAGCGTAAGCACACCGAAAGCTCCAACAACAAGCCCTAATAAATGTAACCCTTTTGCTAATTGTGCTGTTTTTAGGCCATGAATACTAATAAGCAATACCCATATACCACCGACCAACTCAATTCCCCCGCCTAAACCATTAACCACTGTGGTATAAATATAAAACAAGGTATCCGCATGTGAGCTCCCTTTGGCAAACAACGCAACCATCGTGTTCATACCAACGAGTGCAACCATACCTGAGCCGAACATAAACACGACCCAAATAAAGCCAAATGCGCTTGCGGCGTTTAGAAGATGAGATGATAATACGTTGAGACGTGCATGCGTTGCCTGTACTGCAATAAATAAGAAACCTCCGAATACTAGATAACCAAAAATATTCGCGAGACTAAATAAGGATTGTTGTGATTCAATATACGCAATTTTATCACTTACAGACGCAGTTTGAGGAATTGAAAGCGCAACGCCATAGATTAAAAACATAACGATGTAGCACATCGGCATGGCAAAAAAAGCGCTCGCGCCCCACCGCATGTGTATATGGTTCGAGGTATTTTGATCACTTATGTTGTGATTCATGAAAAACGGTTCCTTAATATTAAACTGTGTAATTAATGCGTCCATACTAACGAGTATAGTGTCTTCAATCGTCTTTCCTACATAACTCGGACATTTTTTGCTGCTAACGCGCTTATAATACTGTCCGAATGCATTACAACAATTAGTGATGAAGTGAGTTGAGTATTCGCGCAATGTGGCGAAGACAAAATACGGCGACGTTGAGCAATAAAAAATAGGAATTGATTGAATGACTGAAATTTTCTTATCAACAATGGCAATGGCGGTCGCAAGTTTTACGCTGATATTAATGCCGATGCAAACGCCTTCACCATCAAAAAAACCGTTGATGCTGATACTGTTATGTTTAGGGCTGCTTTCTACTGGCCCTATTATTTTTGCTTTTTTGCCTTGGCTTACTCAGCTGTACATCAGTGTGTTGCCTTTGTTGTTCTTCTTATTATTGCCCAGTCTGTGGTTTTATCACGAAGCATTGATAGCAGAGCATCAATGGCAGTGGACGCCAGCTATGTGGAAGCATCTTTTCCCGCTGCTATTCGCAGGCGCTCTGGGTGGGGCTCTTTTTCTTTTACCAAAACCATCCTTTAACGCCATGTTTTTCTCAGAGCAGAGCCATGACGACACTTATATTCATCTACTTTCCGGTGCATTTTTTGCCACGGTGATATTTTGGTGCGTGCTCAGCTGGTGCTACGTTGTCATGATGCTAAAGCGAACGGTCAAATACAGAAATAAGTTGAAGAATGTATTTTCAAATGATCAAGGGAAGAGCCTAAGCTGGTTTAGTGGTGTTTCCTTACTTATCGCCTTTTCCTGGGTATATGCGCTAGCAGTATTGCTGCTTGATAATCGGTTACAGTTTATCGGCGTGTCTGAGAACGGCGCATTGGTAGTGCTTGTTACCATTGTCTGGGTAATGTGTGCAAATGGGTTACAACAACGCCCAGGCTTTGAAGACAACCCACCACCAACAGACGTTGAAAGCCAGCAGCAACCAACAAAAGCATACGAACGCTCAGCATTAACTAACCATAACTTATCAGTGATTTCAGAAAAACTAACCCGTGCTATAAATGATGATAAGGCACACCTTGATCCTGAGTTAACGCTGGCAAAACTCTCTGCAATAGCAAAAGAGCCCTCGCAATATATATCACAAACATTATCACAGCATTTGGGTACAACATTTTTTGATTTTATCAATGATGCAAGAATAGAGAGTGCCAACCACATGCTTACAAATACCAATCAATCGGTACTTGATATCGCGATGGCGACCGGGTTTAACTCGCGCTCTTCTTTTTACAAAGCGTTCAAAAAATTTAATGACTTAACGCCAAGTCAGTACAGAAAAGCGCAGAAAGTATGATTCTCTCAGTGTAGTGTCTCGTTACAGTGACTTATTTTCACCGCTCAATCTATGTCAAAGTATGGTTTCAGCGACAATGAACGAATAAGCCACATTAATTCTATAAAACGATTAGACCATGGCCGCTTTAACATAAACATCAAAGCGATTCTTCTTGGTTTTGATTTGCATACTGGGTGCTTTGTCATTTAGAAATGGCGCATAATCAGGGCGTTTTACCACAACCCGTTTACTCGCTAGAGGGTAAGCAAAATCTAATAAGTTATCCGCATCGGTATCGGCCCCTACAAGATCTTGAAATACACGCATCTCTTTTTTTACTAGCGCTGATTTTTCACGATGAGGAAACATAGGGTCAAGATACACAACATCTGGAACGCTCTCACATTGTGCAAGTAAAGTATGGCTTGAACCAAATACCAAGCTCATGCTTTGCTGCATCCAAGGACCTATTTCAATGTCATCATAAGCTCGCTGCAAACCATCATAGAGTAACGCAGCCACAACAGGATGGCGTTCGTGCAAAATCACTTTACAACCCAAAGAGGCTAAAACAAATCCATCTCGACCTAAACCTGCAGTAGCATCTAAAACGACAGGGGTTGCCCCTTTGTTTAAGCCCACCGCCTTTGCGATTGATTGCCCTTTACCACCCCCAAATTTACGTCGATGAGCGGCCGCCCCAGTAACAAAATCGACGGATATAGCCCCAAGCTTTGGTTCATCAGTTTTATATAAGCTCAACCCTTTCTCGTCATAACGCAACGCAAACCCAGTTTGTTGGGCGGCCCAACTTTCCAGTCCAAAGCGCTGCTCTAACTCGTTAAGATATGTGCGCATTTCTTTAAAAGAACACTGTATAACCAAAATAAACTCCGACCATGAATAGCATGCGAAGTATATCAACTGCCACTATCTATAGCACTAAAATAGCTCAATATCTGTTTGTGAGGTAATGTCATCGGTGTGCTCAGGCTCTGCTATTTTGCTTAAGCTTAAAATTAACTCATTACGTGATTCAATAATGTGATTTAGTTGATACTTAATATATGTAAGGTCTTCGTTAAGTACGCCGAAAGCCAGCTGTGTTTTTACTAGCTGCTCTATTTGTGAATGTAGTGTTTGATTATCTGCCAATGCTGGGTGTTGCTCAATGGTTTCACGTAGTTCATCTAATTGTGTTGCAAACTTTGCCGTTGCCATATCGCGCGCATCGCTATTTTTGTACATTTGCGATGAAAGCTCACTAAAGGCATTGCCAATTGTATGCGCTTGGGATAAAGCTTTTTCATTGACTTCCATATCTTGGATTTTAGCGTTAGTAACCTCTAAAATATGAGGAAATAAATCTTTGAACCGGCCATATAAAGCAACATCATCCAGCGGCATGTTTTTAATCAAAATCGACACTTTGGGGTAGTTAACAATCGTGCGGCTGCTAAAATCTACAAAACGATTAGCATGGCGATGCTTTTCTAATAGCTCTTGCTCAAGTGGACACACCGCACCTTCAGCGCTATGAAATACCCCCACTTCTTCATACCAAAATGCCGCAACCACATCTAAATTTAACGGTTTAAAAAAATCAAAAAAGTAGTTCGATAGAGTATCTACATCATGGGCGTGATAAGTCTGACCGACGTAACGCATTATGCGACCCATATCACCTGAATCGGTCATCGCAATTTCAGCAGTAATTTGCGCCCGTTCAATATCACTTTTTAATTTAATAGAGTGCTGTCGATACTCATACAACACACGGATCCGCGCAATGAGTTCTTCTGCATTGAATGGCTTAACAATATAATCAGCTGCCCCAGAGTTGTAGCCTTTTACGCGCTCTGGCAGTGCGCTTCTGCCAGACAAAAACATAATTGGTGTGTCTTTTGTTTGTTCGAGTGATTTGAGCTCTCTACAAACTTCGTAACCTGTTTTACCAGGCATTTCCACATCAAGTAATATAATATCGGGATTATACTTTTTTGCTTGTCTAAGTCCTTCCTCACCATTTTTAGCATGTATGATTTTACAAAACCCCGCTAAAGACTCTTCTATAACACGGTGTACGTATTTATCATCATCAATTGCTAAAACCAGTTTTGACATACCTTGCTCCATTATTGTCACTCACTTAAAAAGCATAGTACGGAGCACTGATTTTGCGATAATTTATTTGTTTTTTCTGCTTTAAAACAAAAAAAGCGCCAGTTCGGCGCTTTTTAATATTTTATTGTGCTTACGAGGCAATACCACTATGACGTAAAAGTGCATCGACATTTGGCTCGCGACCACGGAACGCTTTAAATAATTCCATTGGCTCTTCGCTGCCTCCTTTTTCCAAAATATTCTCTAGGAATAACTGTCCTGTTGTAGCATTAAAAATACCTTCTTCTTCAAACCGTGAGAAGGCATCAGCTGAGAGTACTTCAGCCCATTTATACGAGTAGTAACCAGCGCTATAGCCACCAGCAAAGATATGACTAAAACCATGTTGGAAGCGGTTAAATTCTGGCGGTTTAACAACTGAGGTATGGCTACGCACTTCGTCTAAGCGCGCTTGAATTTGGCACTCTTCACCCGCTTTATAATCATTGTGGATTCTAAAGTCGAACAATGAGAATTCAATTTGACGCAGCATTTGCATGCCTGAATTGTAATTTTTAGCGGCTAACAGTTTATCAAGCAGCTCTTTAGGCAATGGTTCGCCTGTTTCATAATGGCCTGAAATAAAGTTAAGTGCCTCTTCTTCATAGCACCAGTTTTCTAAAAATTGACTCGGTAGCTCCACAGCATCCCAAGCAACGCCGTTAATACCCGCAACTGGCGCCGCTTCAACTTGAGTAAGCATATGGTGGATACCATGGCCAAACTCATGAAATAAAGTAGTCACTTCGTTGTGAGTGAATAATGCAGGTTTATCGCCAACCGCTTTATTAAAGTTACATACTAAGTAAGCAACAGGTGTTTGCAACTCACCATTAGCACGCACCTTTCGACCCATGCAATCATCCATCCACGCGCCACCACGCTTATGATCGCGTGCGTATAAATCCAGGTAAAAACGCCCACGTAGAGTATTGCTGCTGTCGTAAATTTCAAAAAAGCGCACATCTTTGTGATAAGTATCTACATCAGCGACTTCTTTTACCGTAATACCAAATAGGCGGTTTACAGTTTCAAATAAGCCACTCAAGACTTTATTTGCTGGAAAGTAAGGGCGCAATACTTCATCTGATATCGCGTACTTTTCTTGCTTTAGCTTCTCACCGTAGTAACCATAGTCCCATGCAGCAAGCTCATCAATACCGTGTTTCTCTTTAGCGTAGGCTTGTAACTCTGCTAACTCTTGCTCTGCTTGTGGTTTTGATTTTGCAGCTAAGTCTTCTAAAAATGAAAAAACTTGCTCTGGTGTTTCAGCCATTTTAGTCGCCAATGATTTTTCGGCATAACTTTCAAAACCCAGTAATTGAGCAAGTTCATGGCGCAGCGCAAGTTCTTCACTCATAATTGCTGAATTATCAAATTCACCCGCATTGGGCCCTTTGTCTGATGCGCGAGTAACAAATGCAGTGTACGTTTCTTCACGTAATTCGCGGCTATCTGCGTAAGTCATTACTGGTAAATACGATGGAAAATCTAACGTGAATAACCAACCATCTAAATCTTTGCTTTTTGCGGTATCAGCTGCCAGTGCTAATGCTGACTCGGGTAAACCTGCAAGCTGTGTTTCATCTGTTATATGCTTTTGCCACGCAAGCGTTGCATCCATCACGTTATTACCAAACTTAGCTGCAAGTTCAGATAAACGCGCGCTAATTTCGCCATAGCGTTTTTGTTGCGCGGGCTCAAGGGCAATGCCCGAAAGTTCAAAATCACGCAATGCATTAGTAATTGATTTTTGCTGAGCGGTGCTCAAGGTTTTAAATTCATCGCTGTTATACAGCGTATTATAAGCATCGTATAAACCCTGATGCTGACCAACAAACGTTGAATACTCTGAGATAATAGGTAAGCATTGTTCATACGCTTCACGTAGCTCATCTGAATTCACCACTGAGTTCATGTGTGAAACAGGAGAAAACATGCGTGAAAGTTTATCGTCTACTTCTTCAAGTGGTAAAACGAGGTCCTGCCAAGTGAACGACTTCTTCGCCAACACTTCATCTATCTTTGAGCGACATTCATCAATACCGGCTTTGAGTGCAGGAACAACATGTTCAGGCTTAATTTTTGAAAACGGTGGCAAGCCTTCAAGGCCTACTAGTGGGTTATTTTGTAAATCGCTCATTTTAGCTCTCAAATCGTTTCGAATATGATTTTTAAGTTGGGGCACAACGCTTGAAATACAAGGGGCTTTTAACGGGTCTTCCATGTGTTATTATCGGATTAAATACGTTTTATATAAACTTGAGGACTAAAAATGGCTCAGCATTTTGATTACATTGCAATTGGTGGCGGTAGCGGCGGAATTGGCTCGGCTAACCGCGCAGCTATGCGTGGCGCAAAGGTCGCACTAATTGAAGCACAACACATGGGTGGTACCTGTGTAAACGTGGGTTGCGTGCCTAAAAAAGTAATGTGGCACGGTGCACAAATTGCCGAAGCGATTAATGCATATGCCCCAGATTACGGCTTTGATGTAGAACTAAAAAGCTTCAACTGGGCTAAACTAGTTGAAAGTCGCGAAGCCTATATTGGTCGTATTCACCAAGGTTATAATAAGTACCTTGCAAGTAATGGTGTAACCGTTATTAACGGTTTCGCTAAATTTGTAGATAATAAAACAGTTGAAGTAAACGGCGAGCTTTACACCGCTGATCATATTCTTGTTGCAGTAGGTGGTCGCCCTACTATTCCTAATATACCGGGTGCAGAGCACGGTATTGACTCTAACGGCTTTTTTGAGCTCAATGAGCAGCCTAAACGCGTTGCTGTTGTTGGCGCCGGTTATATTGCCGTTGAGATTGCAGGTGTATTACACAGCCTTGGCACAGAAACTCATTTATTCGTGCGTAAAAACAAACCACTGCGTTCATTCGACCCATATATCATCGACACACTTGTTGATATTATGGCTAAAGAAGGCCCTACGCTGCATACCGAATGTTCACCAAAAGAAGTTGTTAAAGAAAGCGATGGTAGCTTAACTATCCACTTTGAGAATGGCTACAGCCAAAACGTTGACGAAGTTATTTGGGCTATTGGCCGCACGCCAACAACCGATAAAATTAACCTTGCCGCAGCGGGTGTTGAAGTGAACGAAAGTGGCTATGTAAAGGTTGATGAATACCAAAACACCACAGCAGAGAACGTATATGCGGTAGGTGATATTATCGAAAACGGTATAGAGCTGACACCCGTTGCAATCAAGGCAGGCCGCACTTTATCAGAGCGTTTATTTAACAAAGAACTCCCTGATGATTTGAAGATGGATTATAACCTAGTTCCTACCGTGGTATTTAGCCACCCGCCAATTGGCACTATAGGTGTAACTGAACAAGAAGCCATTTCGCAATACGGCGCAGAAAACGTAAAAGTGTATAAGTCGAGCTTTGCCGCGATGTACACCGCCGTTACCCAGCATCGCCAAGCCTGTAATATGATGCTAGTTTGCGCAGGCCCTGATGAAAAAGTGGTTGGTCTACACGGTATTGGCTTTACCGTTGATGAAATGATTCAAGGCTTTGCCGTTGCTATGAAGATGGGCGCAACCAAAGCTGATTTTGATTCAACGGTTGCCCTGCACCCTACTGGGTCTGAAGAGTTTGTTACTATGCGCTAGTTAAAGCGCTCAAGGCTCAAAAAGATAAACCTTGCAGTTAACGCTGCAAGGTTTTTTTCGTTTTGGCTGGTGACTTTACTTACTATCAATACCTACAAAGCTAAGTCATCAATTTTATTTTTTAATCTTGGTGATGCGAAATCTAGAAAGCTTTTCATTTTTTGTGGCATATATTTTCGAGATTTATGCAGTAAATGCACAGGAACTTTCGCGGGTTCAAATTCAGCTAATATGACCTCAAGCGCACCTTGCTCTAGCGCATCTTTAACTTGGTAATGTAGTTGCTGGGTCACCCCTACTGAATTTATAGCAGCTGTAACAGCTGATTTACTATCCGTAATCGTTAATCGCGATGATATATTTACATTAAAAGCAATTTTAGAATCCGGAACAAGGTAACTCCAAGGTGGAGTTGTCATTGCTGTATTTAGTGATATACACGGGTAGTGAATTAAGTCTGCTGGTGTTTTTAACGTTTTGTGGGCAGCTAAAATCGATGGGCTTGCACAGGTTACCACCCGAATTTCGCCTACTTGAGTGGCTATCATTGAGCTATCTGGTAACGTACCAATTCTAACAGCCATATCAACATCATTATCAAACAAATTAATATTTCCATCCGACAAAATTAACTGCACATTTATGTTTGAATATAAGGACAAAAACTCAGTAACAATTGGCAATACATATAATCTTCCAAACATCACTGGTGCGGTGATGACCAACTCCCCTTTAGGCTCTGAATATTCGCCTTTTACCCCTTGTTCGGCTTCTTCAACTTGCTCGATAATTGCTTTGCAAGCACGAATATAATTTGCCCCAAAGTCCGTTAACGATAGCTTTCTCGTTGTTCTATGCAACAGGCGCACACCGAGCTGGTTCTCAAGTTCCGATATTTTTCGACTTAGGGTTGGCAAAGGAACATTTAGCGCTTTACTTGCCGCAGAAAACTACCAACTTCCACAACCTTAATTAACATAGACATTGCTTGTAACTTGTCCATTGATTATCTCATTGATTGAAAATATCCTTATCAAATTTACCGTATTATCTTTTAAATAACAAAATGTCATAGTGCAGCTATCAAATAAAGATAGGAAACATACTCTATGCACACTTTATCTCCTGTGAACCCTCAAGCTGCTCTTGCCTATGATCATGTTGGTATTCGAGTCAGCAATAGACAAAAATCAGTCCACTTTTATGAACGTCTTGGATTCAAAGAAACCTATCGCATTGCAGAAGGCGAAGCGAATGAGATGGTTACAGCGGGCGGTATTCGCATAAATCTTATTTTTAATGGTGCAAAAATAACAGGGCAAAAGAACACACTCCTTGATGAGCCGATAAAAAAACCTGGGATCACGCATCCTGCATTCATTATTAATAACATCAATGAATTTCAAGCTTGGCTATCTAAAGAAGGGATCACAATCACTGAGGGACCAAAAAAACTCGGCCCGAGAAGAATCGCTTTATTTATCCGTGATCCTGATGGGAACGTTCTTGAGTTCAATCAATTATTATCAGAGGAGACAAAAAATGAAATTATATGATTTAGAGTTATCAGGCAACTGTTACAAAGTAAGGTTATTTGCCTCACTGATCCATACACCATTAAATATTATTCCTGTTAACTTTATGCAAGGCGAGCATAAGCAAAGTAAATTAATGAAATTAAACCCTTGGGGAGAAATCCCAATACTTGAAGATGGCAATATAGTGTTAAGAGATGGGCAAGCGATATTAGTCTATCTAGCCAATAAATATGGTGGTGAAGCATGGTGGCCTAGTGAAGCACATTTACAAGCAGACGTTATGCAATGGTTGTCTGTCGCGGCTAATGAAATACAACATGGGCCGAATAAAGCTAGGTTAATTAAAAAGTTTGCAGCTGATTATGATCATACTCAATGCGTGCTGCAATCAAATAAAATACTTACATTAATCGATGCTCACCTTATGAATAACCATTGGTTAGCAGCGAATCGCCCGACTATCGCCGACTGTGCAATTTATCCTTATATATCCATCGCCCATGAAGGAGATATTGAAGTAGATAAATACCCGCATATTAAAGCGTGGATGAAGAGAATTGAGCAGCTACCAGGCTATATCCCTATGCCTGGTAACTAACATTGCCGTATTTTATGCAGACCTAAACAGTCGCTATATTAAGATAACCACGAAACCTTGCAGCTCTGTTGCAAGGTTTTTTAAACCCATAGTTATTTAGCAGGGTAAGATCAGTCATCGATGCTGTTTTAAGCATGAGCAAATCATAATTATTAGCTGGCACAAACCTTGTATTCACTTAGAAGCACTGAACAACATGCACATTTTGTTTATGTTTACTGCGTAATTCGGTAATGATTACGTAGTCGGCTTTACATTTTACAAGGAGGCACTGTGTCTAAGTCTGCAATTTTATATCGCATGGTTACCGATGAGCATATTTGCCCGTTCGGTTTAAAATCAAAAGATTTGTTAGCGCGTAATGGCTACGATGTTGATGATCGCCACCTGACTAACCGCACACAAACCGATGCATTCAAACAGCAGTACGATGTAAAAACCACCCCGCAGACCTTTATTGATGATAAACGTATTGGTGGCTACGATGAGTTGCGCGACTTTTTCAATCTGCCCAAAGCTGGGCAACAAGGCACAAGTTACACCCCAGTATTAGCTATATTTGCAGTCACTCTGTTACTTAGCTGTGGATTGAGCTATGCCAGTGGCGATACTTTATTGTCGATGCAAAACTTAATGCTGTTTATTGCACTATCGATGGCAGTTTTAGCCATTCAAAAGCTGCAAGATTTATATCGCTTTTCAAACTCATTTATTACCTATGATTTACTCGCCATGCGGGTTGTGCCTTATGCTTATGTTTATCCGTTTATAGAAGCTTATGTGGCAGTTGGCATGGTAACTGAATTGCCCGCTTATGTAGTTGCACCCTTTGCGTTATTTATTGGTCTGATAGGTGCGGTATCTGTATTTAAAGCCGTGTATATAGACAAGCGAGAACTCAAGTGCGCGTGTGTTGGTGGTGATAGTAATGTACCTCTGGGATTTATTTCACTCACCGAAAACATATTCATGATAGCTGCTGGTTTCTGGGTGCTACTTAGTTGATAGAACATAGAAACCGCACACTCATAGGTTAATATTTTCTTCGTGGTGGAAACATCAAAACTTAGCTAGTATAGCCAAGTGATATACTTATTAACGTCCCATCAATTAGGAATTTATGAATACAGATTTGCTGCTCCACCCTGTTTTCGCTTCATTGGTAATAATTGCCATCGCGTATAGCCTCAAGATTATTGTTGCAAAGCTAGCGCGCCACAGAGCCGAAAAGAAAGAGAAAGATATTCGCTATATCTCGCATAATATTAAACACTTTATAAACTTAGTAATGGTGTTGCTATTATTGTTCGTGTGGTCAACAGAAATTCAAAATTTTGCGCTATCAATTGCCGCATTTGCCGTTGCCATTGTGCTGGCAACAAGAGAGTTTATTCAGTGCGTAATTGGCTTTTTTTACTTAGTGACGACTCGCCCTTTTCGGGTTGGCGATTGGGTGCAGGTTGGTGAGTATTATGGTGAAATTGCTGAAACCGATTGGATCAAAACCACTATGCATGAAATTGACATGCACACCTATCAGTTTTCGCGTAAGACCATTTTTATTCCGAACAATAAGCTGATCACTAGCCCGATTAAAAATTTGAATTTTGTAAAGCGCTTTACTACACATCACTTTAATATTGTGCGTAAGGAAAGCTTTAACCCGTACCCTATTTACTCTACTTTAACTCACAAAGCAAAGGAGTACTGTGAGGAATTTGAAGATGTGGCAGGGCGTTACAACTCAATCATTGAGCGAAAGCTAGACGCTAAAATTTCAGGCCCGGAACCAGAAATACACTTTAGCACCACAGAATTAGGTGAATTTAAGGCGAGTTTTACACTATTTTGCCCAACGGAAAAAGCACTAGAAATAGAGCATAAATTAACCGAGTACTTTATGCAGCTTTGGTACAGTGAGGCTGCGAAACAACAAAGCAGTAATTCTTCCATATAGCAAAAATAGGTCACTTTATGGGTATGGCTTAGCTAACTTGATTAAAACAAAGTGAGCTAAGCTTTTGATGCTAGCCCCCGGTTCGGAGATCTCGCTCAAACTCAGTTTCAGTTTTTACTGGCTGACAATGTGTTTGTACAGTACTTTTGTTTGCCTCATCTTTGTCGGTGCTAAAAATGGTATAGTTGTAGTCTGTTTCTACTTCACCACCTAGGCACTCATGCTCTGCATAAACCCCGTTTTCATAGCCGTCTTTTACCTCTTGTGATGCACACCCTGCTAGGAGTAAAAACACAGTTAACACAGATAAAAATTTCATAACAACTCCAATAAGGTAATTTCTAGTAAATTATAGTTCATATTCAACATGGAATGAGGGAAGCTTGTTAAGTAATGGTAATAGTGATCTTTCTCTTATTAAATCATCACGCTCATCATCTAACATTTCTCGTTCCCGGTGCAGGTCTTTACGTTTATTACTGCCAACCGTTTCGGCACTTAATTCATCCCTAATGGTATTAAGCCGCCAATCTATTTCATTAAGTCGTTGCTCTATTTCAGCTTTTCTTTCCTCAAGCTGATAACGATCATTACCCTCTTGCCACGCTTTTCTAAACTGTGTGTTATTACACACACCATTATATGATTCGCCACGGATACCCAGAGTAAAGCCATTTTCAGGTTCACAATACACAGCAAGGCCTTGCTGGTAACTTGCCTGATACTCATTTAACTGCGCGGTAATACCAAATTCACGACAAGTGGATATGATTTCTTTGCCTCGCTCATATGTATAGCCTTGTTGGCCATGGCTATAACCTAACTGCTGCCAATTAGCTTCTGCGCACTCTTGTTGAGATAAAGAAGTACACCCTGATAACAATATCAAAAGCAACAAACATAAAAAACGATGAGACATTTCACTTCCTAAAGTATCAGGGGTTATTCAAGTACCTACTTTGTAGCACTTTTTAAATAAAGTGAACAATATAAGTGTAACTAGGGCGTGTTGACCTTTGTGGATTGAAATTTGTTCAATCTAGGGGCGATTTAATCGCGGCGCGAGGTTTGTAACCTAGCGGGCTAAGTAAAAACCGAGCAAAGCTACCGCGTCCTGCTAGCGCCCCTTACCTACATCCATGTAGGTAACAAAGAGTCAATCGCCCCTAGGAAGAACCCTTTGGGCAGCGCATGTTTGGCATTTATACTGCGTTATCGCCTATTTATGGGGAACAACCACACTGCATAGGCGCTGCCTTGCCTAAATACCAAACATACTGCTGCAAAATTAATCACGAAAGGTCAACACGCCCTAGATGTTTTACCTTTTAATTATCACTTTCTTCCTTGTAACTTCATGATTAAAAATACAATTACAGAAAGTACAAGAAAAAGCCAAGATAATGGTATTAAGAAAAACGCTTCCACTAACATGCCATTCTCATCAATGTGACCACCTTGTAAATAGAAACTAATAGCGCACAATAGACTCAAAAACAAACAAACAAACAACCACATATTTATAACGTTTAATGAATGACCACATATCAGGCTCCTCTATTAAAATGTACGTGCTGGATTAGTAGGCACATTATTTTGTTTCATTATCCAACGGGCTATATTATCTTTTCGCATGAACTTAACACCAGTATGCTGTTTTGCATACTGGATAAAATCATCAAGCGCTTTTACTCGTGCAGGCGTTCCTGCAATACGGTCATGAGCACTTATCGACATCATTCGTCTTCTGTGTTTTCCTTCAGTGTATAACACGTCAAACTCATCTTTTAACTCTTGTAAGTAGGCTTGGGCCGTCATAGCTGTGCTTCCTGAATAGCGCACAATGTCGTTATTACGAAAAGTATAAGGTACAACCACAAAAGGCTTATTATTTACTGGTGTAAAAGAAGGCTCATCACGCGATAGATCATCAATATGATAAATAAACCCCAGCTCTTGCAAAAGCGTAAGTGTATTTTCTGAGTGTCTCATCCAAAATGCATTGAAGCCAACTGGCCGCATTCCTGTCACTTTTTCGATAATATCTGCACTTTTAATATATGAAGCGCGCTCTTGTTCAACACTCATCGAATATTGTGGTGTCCATGTTTGGCCGTGACCTGATGCTTCATGCCCTCGTGAAACCACTTCTTTAGCAAGTGCTGGATTTAATTCCACAGCCCTGCCCACCATATGAGAAGTAACTTTAATATTATGTTTATCCCATAGATCAAGTAATCGCGGGATCCCTTCATTCATCCCATACTGATACCAAGTAGGCGAAATCGTATCGTGATAACCCTGCTCTATTTGAGGAAAAGGCCCTGCATCAGAGCTATCTTGTGCTGTTGCTTCAAATTGCATTGAAATAGAAATCACTAGTTGTGCATCATCGGGCCAATAACCTGATTTATCAGATAATGGGGCCGCATTTAACAACTTACTGCTGCACAGTGCCATTAAAAGAGTGAGTAAAGGTAAAGCCTTCATTTTTATCTCCTTAACTAATTAACGCGGTCCTGCCGTTACTGTGATCTCGGCTGTTTGCAAAGAATGCTGGTGTAAGAAAAATCCTGTAAGTGCACTTGTTGCCCCTTGTGGAACAGCTAATTTTTCTACATCCAATGCATACACTTTATAGTTGTAGCTATGCTTGCGTCCTTCTGGTGGACATGGCCCAAGGTATCCGGGCTTCCCCATATCTGTATTACCTTCAATGGCTCCTTTGGGCAAAGTCGTTGAAGATAGTGAGTTACTAGTAAGAGGAATATCATGTACTACCCAGTGCCAAAAACCACTGCCAGTTGGTGCGTCATTGTCATACACTGTCACGGCAAAGCTTTTGGCTTTCTTAGGCGCATTTTGCCATTTAAGTTGTGGCCTAACATTACTCCCCTGACAACCAAAGCTATTCCAATATTGCTCACTCTTTATTGCCTGCTCTGGCTGTAAATCAGGGCTCGATAAACTAAATTCAGCCGCAAAACTGGCACTACTAAACAGCCCGCTGATCAGTAAAGTAACGACTGAGTTTGAAAAATTAACCATTTTTAGCCCTTATATTTTCAGTTAAAAAAGTTACTTTTGATACGCTGGATAATCGGTATAACCTTTGGCTGTACCGCCAAACAATGTACTCCCATCGGTAATCGTGTTTAGTGGCAGTTGCTCTTGAATACGATACGGTAAGTCTGGGTTGGCAATAAAACGACGACCGAATGCAATGTAATCGGCAAGACCTTGTTCAATAAGCTGCGCACCTGAATGCTCGGTATAATTACCGGCAACAATAATCGCGCCACTAAAATACTGACGAAGTGCGGTTCTAAACTCAGGTGTTACACTGGGCGCATCGTCCCAGTCCGCTTCGGCAAGATGAATATACGCAATACCAATTTGCTCAAATTGCTTTGCTGCCAATAAAATAGTGTCAATTGCTTCACTATCACCCATACCACGCTGAGTGATAAAAGGCGCTAATCTAATACCCACTTTATGAGCTCCAATGGCATTACTAATTGCGCCAATAATTTCACAGGCAAAACGAATACGGTTTTCTTGGCTACCGCCATATTCATCTGTGCGCTTATTCGCTGAACGTCTTAAAAACTGATCAATTAAATACCCGTTACCTCCATGTATTTCAACGCCATCGAAACCAGCCTCAATCGCGTTAATTGCCGCTTGCTTATAATCATTTACTATTTCTTTAATTTCTTTAACACTTAGTGCTCGAGGGGTTGGGCAGTCAAGCATCCGTCCTTCTCCATCATCGCCTACCACCCAAACTTGTGCATCTGGGGCTAGTGCAGATGGGGCAACTGGCGTTCCATCATGATGAAATGAAGAGTGCGACATTCTACCAACGTGCCAAAGTTGTAAAAATATTTTACCGCCTTCTTTATGCACAGCTTGTGTTACTTGCTTCCAACCTTCGATTTGTTCTTGCGTGTAAATACCTGGCGTAAATGAGTAACCTTTGCCCTGAGCAGAAATTTGAGTTGCTTCAGAAATAATCAGTCCTGCAGTAGCACGCTGCGCATAATAAGTGGCCATCAGTTCAGTAGGAATATCGCCCGGTTGCGCAGTTCGCGAACGGGTCATAGGTGCCATCACAATTCTATTTTGAGTGACCATGCCACCGAGGGTTTTAACTTCAAATAAGGATTCAATAGACATAACTAACTCTCTTATAAATAATGTTTATCTGGATTTAAATAAAATTTCATCACTACTAAATAGCATTTCGACCTTTATCTCTTCTGGTCCAGGTATAAAGACTTGCTGCTCTAATAGCTCTGGCACGGTTCGCTCAAAGTAGCTTATACCTGTTTGCGCTAAGCGACTTTTCAATCCTTGATAACCTATGCTACGAATCGCAATGTGATCTACCACTCCTCGGCCTTGGGTTTTGCTGTTTAATGCTGATAAGTAACCCTGTTGCGCTTTATTACCCGTGGCATTAACCAAATGAATCAAAGCAACATTATCACTGCCGTATAACCATGCCCCCTCGAAAGGGAAAGGCGGACGATACCCTTCAACTAGCCCAACTGAATTTATAAAGAACTGTCGCATCGCCTGGTAATCACAACTAGAAATTAATACATGATCTAAACGCATAAACTTTCTCTGTTGATAATGAGTACAACCAGTTTAACTATTTACTTAAATTTGATAATTGAGTTAATATCAAAAACACTATTCATTAATACTGAATTATAAAGAGTGAGGAACGATGGCTAAGATTGATGATATGCAGCTTTTTGTTCATGTGGTGCGCTCTGGCGGGCTTGCTGCAGCTGGGCGAAAAATTGGTTTATCGCCTGCGAGTATGACGGCACGTATCAACCAGCTTGAAAATCACTATCAAACCCGACTCTTAATACGTAATACTCGAAGTATTAAATTAACCGAGGCTGGAGAGCACTTTTTTCAAGGCTGTTTAAGAGTGATTGCTGAAATTGATGCCGCAGAGCAAAGTATTCAGCTTAGTAAAAACACTCTTTCGGGTAGTCTCAAAGTAACCGCACCCTCTGACTTTGGTAAACAGTTTGTTGCCCCTGCAATAGCTAAATTTGTAGCACTGAATCCACAAGTAAAACCACACCTACATTTAACCGATGGCTTAGTTAATCTAGTTGAAGAAGGCATTGATATTGCTATTCGCTTTGGAAACTTACCCGATAGTAATTTGATTAGCCGAATGATCAAATCCAATAAACGTGTGTTATGTGCTTCAGCTGAATATTTAAAAATACATGGCCAACCTTTACAACCAAGCGATTTATTAAATCATCGCTGCTTAGTAATGGAGAGACTTGGTCAATCGATGCATGATTGGCATTTTAAAGACGAGGTAATTCGCGTACCTGTAGCTATGAGTAGCAGTGATGGTGCAGTGATCAGACAGTGGGCAATTAACGGTGCAGGTATTGCTCTAAAATCAATGGTAGATATTAATGATGATCTGACTAAGGGTAATTTAGTGACGCTACTTGATGACTATATTCTCGGTTTTAGTAATAAAGATAAACAGCAAGTTGGCTTACAGTTTCTTTACCCATCAAGGCAATTTCAGCCACGACAAGTTGCCGCATTTATGGATTTTTTTCAGCAGCAAATTTAACAATAAACAGCCAACAAAATAAAACCTTGAGAGTTTGCACTTCCAAGGTTTTATTTATAACGTTTGGCAGTTATAAAAATTAAGCCGTGCCACCTACCGTTAACTGATCAATTTTCAGGCTTGGCTGGCCAACGCCTACTGGTACACTTTGACCGTCTTTACCACAAACACCGATGCCTTTATCAAGCGCTAAATCATTACCTACCATAGAGATTTGTTGCATAACCTCAGGGCCATTACCAATTAATGTTGCCCCTTTAATTGGCTGAGTAATTTTACCATTTTCAATTAAGTAAGCTTCTGAGGCACTAAACACAAACTTACCTGAGGTGATATCCACTTGGCCGCCACCAAAATTAGGGGCAAACACGCCTTTTTTAACTGAACTGATAATATCGGCTTGGCTGTGCTCTCCACCTAACATATAGGTGTTGGTCATACGTGGCATTGGTAAATGCGCGTATGACTCACGACGTGCGTTACCTGTTGGGTTTACCCCCATCAAACGCGCGTTCATTTTATCTTGCATATAGCCTTTTAGAATACCGTTTTCAATAAGCACATTGTAAGCAGCTGGTGTGCCTTCATCATCAACGTTCAATGAACCACGGCGATCAGCAATAGTGCCATCATCAACCACAGTACATAGCTCAGACGCGACTTTTTCACCAACTTTCCCACTAAATGCTGATGCACCTTTGCGATTAAAATCGCCTTCTAGTCCATGACCTACCGCTTCATGAAGTAGAACACCGGGCCAACCTGCGCCAAGTACCACTTCCATTGTGCCAGCTGGCGCATCGATGGCTTCTAAGTTTACCTTAGCTTGACGCACTGCCTCTTCTGCAAAGCCCATCCAGCGCGGTTTGCCATCTTCTAGCTCTTTAAAGTAACCATAATCTAAACGCGCACCGCCACCAGCACCACCACGTTCACGGCGGCCATTTTTCTCTAGCAATACAGAACAGTTTAAACGGATCAGCGGGCGAATATCGGTGGCAAAGGTGCCATCACTGGCAGCAATTAATACTTCTTCGTATACCGCCGACATAGAGCTAATCACCTGCTCGGCATCGGGGGCTAATTCGCGGATGTAATTTTCAAGTTCGCGCAATAAGCTGACTTTATCGTTATCGCTCATGCTTTGAATAGGTTGATGTGGCGCATACTGTTGTTTTGCTGCAGTATCACTAAACACTTGAACGGCTTTGTTTTCACCAGCATCAGCAATACTTCGTGCAGCTGTGGCTGCTTTATTAAGCGCTTCAAGATTAATAGCATCTGAGTATGAAAAACCGGTTTTTTCACCGCTCACCGCGCGTACGCCAACCCCACGCTCTACATTGTAAGAGCCTTCTTTTACCAAACCATCCTCTAGTACCCAAGATTCATGGTGGCTTGATTGAAAGTAGAGATCTGCGTAATCAACATTGTGTTGATGAATAAAGCTAAGCGTTTTTTCGAGTTCTTCTCGATTTAGCTGGCTGTCGTGTAATAAATGCTGTTCAACCGTGTTCATAATAAATGCTCTCTAAATCGTTGGTGAGATTGCACTGGCATATCTCGTCTAATGGCATGTAGTTGGGATAAGTCTGGTTGGCAACCAATAAACCCAACACCATTTTTTAGCTCACTGAGGATATTGCCCCAAGGAGAAATAATTAAACTATGGCCATATGTCGCTCGACCATTTTCATGTTGACCTACTTGTGCTGCAGCAATCACGTAACTTTGTGTTTCTATCGCTCGCGCTGTTAAAAGTGGTTGCCAATGCGCTGCGCCTGTCACTGTAGTGAACGCACTGGGCACTAAAATAACTTCTGCTCCAGCACGTTGTAATGCACTAAATAAGCCACTAAAGCGTAGATCATAGCATACTGTGAGGCCTATTTTACCAAAAGGGGAATCAACCACCACCACGTCATTACCTGCTTGCGTAAAGTTTGATTCGCGATAAGCGCCGGTGCCATCTGCTACATCCACATCAAATAAGTGAATTTTATTGTAGCGTGCAACTACATCGCCTAGACTATTAAATAGAAGTGACGCAGCATAGTATTTATTGTTGTCAGTGGCGATAGGCAGTGTGCCTGCCGCTAGCCAAATATCATATTTACAACAAAGCTGGCTTAATTGTGCCTGATATTTATCACTTTTTTGAGCTACGGCGAGAGTATCTGCACCCGACTTGGCAAACACTAAAAAACTTTCGGGCAAACACACTAATAACGGGCGAGTGCTGGGTAAGCTACACAGCTGCTGCTCTAACTGAGCAAGGTTTTCTTGAGCATTGATGCCGGAACACATCTGTAGCGCAATGATATGACCCGATGAAGGCGATGTATAACTCATTGTGTTGCCGTTACCGCTGCATCTTTGAGCTTTAATTCACGCACCTGAGAGCCATCTTCAGGCTGATTTTGAGCCGCTTGAGGAAGCTCAACCTCCCGACTTTTTCTATCGACCTCTTGTACAACAGGGTCGCTCATACTGCCCGTTACTTTAAAGTTGATCTCAGATATTACACGCGCAGAGTGAATCACTTTATCAATAGCCAACGCTGCCAAACCCGTTACTGGGTTTACCATCCATGCAACAATGACCGGGATACTTGATGTTACTTGCGGCGCAACAGCCAAGTCATAATTGATTTCCATGGTGTTTAAGTTCGTGTGCCCTTTAATCGTCAAATCCGCTGGCACCCCATCCATTTTGGTATCTTGAGTATAGGCAACACCTTTATCTAATTGCATGCTGCCTTGAAAGCTATTGTAAAAGAAGCCTTTGGAGAATACGTCTCTAAAATCAAGTTTTAACTTGCGCACGAGTGAATCTAGGCTCAGCAATGAAAAAACCCGCGCTCCGCCATCACTTATTTCGGCAAGGTGTCCATCTTCTAAGTTCCATGCTAAATCACCCGATAATGTGGGTATATCAAATTGGTATGGTGCGCCTTGCCATGCTAAATCAAAAGTAATGTCAGCATCAGAGTCCTTCACCGTGGTGGTAATATCAAACTCATCAAACAGTTCACCTATGTCATCACTTTGCATATTGCCATTAAGGCGTGTTTGACCATTTTTCCACTGCCCTTTAGCACGCAGAATATGCTCCCCTTTATCAACGACAAGCTCAGGGATCAGTAACTGTGTACCATCGCCAAATAAGGACGCACTTACATTATCCAGTTGATAGCTATCTACTTTACAATCTAAACAGTTAAACTCAATCGCAGGGATATTATTTAACCAGGCTAAATCTTCAACTGATGCCGCATTCTCTTGTTCCACAGGCTCTTCATCAGGTTTAGAAAGAAAGTTTAACCGTAAGTAATCACTGGTCACTTGAATAGGACGACTAGTTTGATTAATAGGAATACTAATTTGTGAGCGTAGCTCTTTTGCATTCAGCCTTAAGTTGAGCTCATTTGATTTAGGTTTTAACCGCATTTCAAAATCATTAAAAACAATATCAGCAACGGTTAAACGATTTATTTGCCCCACCACTTCTTTCAATGGAGGAAGCACACCTTCACTTTGTGTTTCAACTTGGCTTACAGTAATAATTTGATCAATCAGCGTAACCCAAGACAATAATGGGGTTTCCTCTAAATTTATAGAAACAGTGAAATCTTCTCTATTCAACCCTAAGTCCTGCGACCCCAAAATTAGGTGTGCATTCGTCATTTTAGCGCTGGCATTTGCTAAAATAGCATTAAAGTAAATCTGATCATTTATATTTGCAGTAATCAAATTAGATATATCATCACCCTGAACCTGCGCCTTAAGTTCCCATGGTTGATCAGCATTTTTAGTATAGGGTGCAGGTAATTCACTTTTCAGCCCTATAAGCTGTGAATTTACCTCAGCGAGGTAATTGAACCCCGAAGGTAAAAAGTTTAATGTGACATCAATCGCAAGGTCGCTTTCACCCTTTAAGTAATCCTGAAACAAGCCCTGCGCTTCTGCGATTAAAGTGTCTGTATTAACCTGTGCAACGATATTAATTTCACCACGGTAGGTTTCACCGATGTTTTTGCCATCAAAATCAAATTTAATGGGCATGCCGAGCCAGTTTGCCGTTGCGCTTTTTAAAGCAACATGATCATCATTAAAGTACAGCCTCCCATTAACACCTGATAATTGTAAACCTGGCTGAGACAAATAAATTGGCATACCCTTTAGTGAAACAACGCCTTTGGCATTAACATTCAATTCATTTAAATCAACAGTCAATTCTATATCAGCATTTGCACTGCCTTGTCCTTGAATCACTGAAAATAC
The DNA here is from genome assembly GCF_004766475.1 of Pseudoalteromonas sp. KS88. Classification (NCBI taxonomy): domain Bacteria; kingdom Pseudomonadati; phylum Pseudomonadota; class Gammaproteobacteria; order Alteromonadales; family Pseudoalteromonadaceae; genus Pseudoalteromonas; species Pseudoalteromonas sp. KS88. The sequence continues at coordinate 198,337 of NZ_PYHV01000018.1, read as the reverse complement.
ATTCGCCAGAGGTTGCTTAAGCGGAGTCGCGCTGAAAAAAGGTAATAAAGACTGTGCATCAGCACGCTTTTTAATCTTAACGGATAAGGTATCAGCATTCATTAAGTCAGCAATACTTACATGTACGCCATCATCTACGGCCAAATTGATTAACTGACCTTGTTGAGTGTAGATATCCATCCGCTCATTTTCAAAGTGTAATTGCGCACTGGCTTGCGTTACTTCAGGCCAGTCCGGCGCAAATTGGTACGTCGCATTATCAACTTGCGCCATCACTTCAAATTGCCCTGAATTGTCTGTAAATGGAAAACCCGACAACGGTCCTGAAAACAATACTTGTGCTTGAGTTAATTCACCTTGTTTTATTGCTCCATTTAAATAACTAACTAGGTTTTCACTCATTACTGGTAATGGAAAGTAATGCCCTGCAATACTTGCATCCGGTGCATAAACCTCTGCGTACAAATCCAGTCTAGGCTGTTCGCCCACGCTGACCTTCATTTCTGCTGCTAGCGTAAGCTCTTTATTATCTAGCCATATATTATCACTGCTTATCTGCCAGCCTTGAGGCGTGTGCAATGCATCAATTTCCACATTGAGCTGCGAGTATTTAATGGGTTGAGAAAATGTGTCTTGCGTTAACAACACATTGTTTTCACCAAATAAACTAACCCGTCCACGCGATTGGTTTAAGTTCCCTTCGATACGCAGTTCATTCGCTCCAGGTATTCCCTGATTGGCAAGCCAGCCGATATTCTCTGCTGCAAACCAAAGCTGCCAATCTGCTGATGAGTTAAAGGATGCATAGGCTTTATCTATCACACCACTTGGCTGGCGAGTGATTAATGGATCTAACACTGAAAAGTTACTTAGCTGAGCTAATTTAGTGGCTAAATCGAGGTCAAACTCTTGTAACCAAAAATGCTTTTGTTTGCCAAGCTGTGCCTCAAACTTCACGTTAGGCCAACTATGCTGCAAACTGTTCACAGCTAATCCCGTACTTTTTAAACGCCAGCCTTGTTGCCACGGAAATAAATGAAAGCCGCCTTCGCTAATGCTTAACTGATGAGGCTTTGCTTCATTGCCTTGCTGCCAGTTTATAAAACTAGGTAACCATTTAACTTTAACATCCGTGATTAAGCCTTTTTCAATACTCATCCAAGATTCTAGATTAAGGTTTGACTTCAATTCATGTTTGTCTTTATTGCTGTATTGCGCAACCCATTTGGAAATATCAACCTGACTTGCTTGGACGTAAATATCGCCAGCCATTGCTTCTAACGTTTTACCTGTCAGTGCAATGCGGGCATCAAAGGTGCCTACAGAAATACCTGGTAGTGCTAAGGTACCGCTACCACTATGTTGCTTCGGTTTGTTTTGCCACACTATATTTTCTAAAATTAAACGACGTTCTTTACCATCGCCCATCAAAAAGTTGAGACTACTGTTTTCTACAGCAAAATGGCCCGTATCACCTAAAAACAAGCCCTCAATGAGTTCCTTTTGCTCAAACGCTACCTCGCCTTCACCTGAATCAAGCAGCGAAGGGAGATTTACATTGGCATGAAAGCCATTGATCACAAAATAATTAGACTTTAATTGCTGCGTTTTAATGCTTTCCCACAGGTTAAGCTCTAGGCTGGCTTTCGCTATTGTCAGCGCTATGGGTGAAGTGGTGTTATCCTCAAAAGATATCTCTTCCATTACGATGGCAGGACCTTTGCCCTGCCAACTTGCTGAAATAGCACCGATAGATAAGTTAACTGCAAACTTTTCATAAAGATAACCTTCTAAGTCACCTTTATAATCATTCGCATAAGGAAGCGTATATTTTAAAACAGATACAATAACGGCCAACAGTACTAGCGTTACAGCAAATACTTGCCATAACTTTCTAATACAATAAAAACAAACCGTTTTTGCTTTCATTACATCATAACCACATCGAACTGCTCTTGACTGTAAAGACTCTCAGTTTGAATACTCACTTGCTTACCAATAAATAACTCAAGCTCAGCAAGGTTATGATATTCATCGTTTATCAAGGCTTCACTTACCGCTGGAGCAGCATAAACCATAAATTTATCGGCTGCATAAGCACGGTTTACACGTACGATTTCTCGTAGGATCTCGTAACACACCGTTTCAACTGTTTTTTGCGAGCCACGTCCTGAACAGGCAGGACATACATCACATAGTATATGCTCTAAGCTTTCGCGGGTTCGCTTACGAGTCATTTCAACTAAACCCAGAGCCGATAAGCCATTTATATTTGATTTAGCGCGATCTTTGCCAAGCGCAGATTCAAGTGAATGTAACACTCTGCGCTTATGCTCTTCACTGATCATATCGATGAAATCGATAATAATTATGCCACCTAAGTTTCGTAACCTAAGCTGACGCGCAATAGCTGATGTTGCTTCAACATTAGTATTAAAAATAGTTTCTTCAAGGTTACGGTGGCCAACAAATGCGCCGGTGTTAACGTCGACAGTCGTCATTGCTTCTGTTTGGTCAATAATTAAATAACCACCTGACTTGAGCTCAACCTTTCTATGTAAGGCTTTTTGAATTTCATTTTCAACATCAAACAAGTCAAAGATGGGTCGCTCACCAGGGTAGTATTCAAGCGCGCCCGCAAGAATAGGCACAAACTCTTCTGTGAATGCTTTAAGCTCATGGTATGTCAATTTAGAATCAACCCGAATACGCTCCATGTCTTCGCCAACGTAATCTCTTAGCGTACGAAATGCTAACGTTAAATCTTCGTGCAGAATACTTTCTTTGCTGGTTTTTTTGCGTTTAGTGACTATTTTTTCCCACAGCTTTTTTAAAAATGCTGCATCATGGCGTAACTCAGCCTCACTGGCACCTTCAGCGGCTGTACGCACAATAAAGCTGCCATTTTCATCTGAATAGTCTGCAACAATATGTTTCAAACGACTGCGTTCTTCTTCTGTTTCAATGCGCTGGCTCACCCCAACATGGGTTGCATCAGGCATAAAGACTAAATAGCGAGATGGAATGGTGATATCGGTGGTTAAGCGTGCACCTTTTGTTCCTAGGGGGTCTTTAACCACTTGCACCATAATATATTGTCCTTGGCGTACTAATTCGCGAATATCTTGGACTTTTTTAACTGGCTGCTCATCCACACCTTCAATGATTGAAGCGCTATTAACAATATCTGAAGCATGTAAAAAAGCCGCTTTTTCAAGGCCTATATCTACAAATGCAGCTTGCATACCAGGAAGTACACGACTTATTTTGCCAAGATAAATATTGCCAACAATGCCCAAATTACCTATACGCTCGAGCTGAATTTCTTGCAGGACGCCGTTCTCGATGAGGGCAACACGACTTTCACTTGGGGTGACGTTAATTAGTAATTCTATACTCATGTTACCTACTTAAAAATTCACTTAATAATCTATCGCACTCATATAAAGGTAAGCCCACTACGGCAAAATAGCTACCTGAAATATGTGTTACAAACCGTCCTCCTAGCCCCTGAATTCCATACCCGCCGGCTTTATCCTTTGGCTCGCCACTTTGCCAATAACTTTCTAGCTCATCGTTACTTAATGATTTAAAAGTGACTTCGGTTTGAATTACTTGGCTTATAACATCGTTTGGAGTGGCAAATGCAATGGCCGTTAACACCTGGTGTGTTCGATTAGATAGGCGCTGCATCGTTGTTATGAAATCAGCTTTATCAGTTGGTTTTCCAAGCGCTTGCCCATCAATAACGACAACTGTATCACTGCCAAGAACAGGGCGATCAGTATAACCCATCGCAACACCTGTTTGCGCTTTAAGACATGCTAAACGCTCAACATAGTCAACAGCAGACTCGTCAGCTAATTGGCTTTCATCTGCATCTACACTAAATTGTGAAAACTCATAACCAAGCTGCGTTAGCAGCTCTTTGCGTCGCGGAGAAGCCGACGCTAAATAAATTGCACTTTGCATTATCTAATCCTGAAATGGCGACGATACTTGCGTAATAATAAGAAAATCCATGGCCAACTTAGCATGCCTGTAACGACGGGCCATAAATACTGCGGGTTAAAATAAACGTCCATTAAAAAATGATTTAGCCAAAATTGCATGAGATGGTAAAACATTAAGAATAAACCCACTAAAATAGCTTGTTGCCAAATGGAAAAATTGCGAATTTTTTGAAAGTTACTAGCTGTAACAAAAATACAAATAGAAAAGGTGAGTGAATTGACACCCAACGGCGAACCCGACGCTAAATCAATCAATAAACCAACAACCCAGGCAGTACCAATATTTAATCGATGAGGAACCGCTAATGACCAATACATTAAAACCAACAACACCCAATCTGGGCGAAACGGTTCAAATGAAAAAGGCAGAGGCATTAGCGACATAATCAAAGCAAAGAAAATACTCACTCCGATCAAAAAGCTATGACGGCTATTCACTGCTAATAATCTCCTGCTGCTGACGCCATAAAACAACCAATAAACGGATACGATCTAGTTGAGCTACAGGCTCAGCGTATACTTGAGCAAAAGGACTGCCTTCATCACGGTTGATTTCTGTAACAATGGCAACGGGGTAACCCTCAGGAAATGTGCCACCCAATCCTGATGTCACCAACACATCACCTATGCGAACATCTAAACTATGTGGAACATGCGACAATTTAACTTGATTTATCTTACCCATACCTTCAACCACAGTGCGCACTTCATTACGTAAAATACGCACCGGTGTAGCATGAGTCGTGTCCGTCATCAACAACACACGAGACGTTGTTGACCCAACCTTCGTTAATTGGCCAACAACCCCCATTTCATCAATTACCGCCTGACCTTCACTTAAACCATCGATTGCGCCTCGGTTAATAACCACTTGGTGGCTATACGGGTTTGAATGCACCGATAGTATTTGAGCGATAATTTTTCTGTTGGCTTGCTTAGCTGAAGAGCCTAGTAGCGCTCTTAGTTTCTGATTTTCTTTCGTTAAAAATTGGTATTGTTGTAACTGCTCACTTTGTAACAACTGCTTTTGTTTAAGCGCTTCATTTTCGCTTAATAGTTGCTCACGGGTTTGTAAGCTTTTAGCACCAAAACTAAATACTTCATAAGGTAAGTTGGCAAGATAAATTAATGGGCTGACAAGGGTATTTAAACTGGTGCGTACCGTTGTACTACCTTCGGTATACTTATCGCCAACTATCAACACGATACTCAAAAGCACTGCGACAAAAAGTCGCAGTTGCAATGAAATCGTACGTCCAAACATTAACTTCATTAGTCGTAACTAAATACGTCACCACCGTGCATATCAATCATTTCTAGCGCTTTACCACCACCACGTGCAACACATGTAAGTGGGTCATCAGCAACAACTACAGGAATACCGGTTTCTTCCATTAGTAAGCGATCTAAATCTTTTAGTAATGCACCGCCACCTGTTAATACCATGCCCTTAGCAGAGATGTCTGAAGCAAGCTCTGGTGGTGACTGCTCAAGCGCCACCATAACAGCACTCACAATACCCATTAATGGCTCTTGCAATGCTTCTAAAATCTCATGAGAGTTAAGTGTGAACGAACGAGGCACACCTTCAGCCAAATTACGGCCGCGTACTTCAATCTCAACTGGCTCATCCGTTTTAAAAGCGGAGCCAATTTGGTGCTTAATATTTTCAGCGGTCGCCTCACCAATCAAACTACCAAAGTTACGACGCACATAATTAATGATTGCTTCATCAAATTTATCACCACCAATACGCACTGACGATGAATAAACCACACCATTCAATGAGATAATAGCAACTTCAGTGGTACCACCACCGATGTCCACAACCATAGAACCGGTTGCTTCAGATACAGGCAAGCCTGCGCCAATCGCTGCTGCCATTGGCTCTTCAATTAAATAAACCTCACGGGCACCTGCACCCATTGCTGATTCGCGAATTGCACGTTTTTCAACTTGCGTTGCACCACATGGTACACAAATTAAAACACGCGGGCTTGGACGCATAAAGTTGTTGTTATGTACTTGCTTGATAAAGTGCTGAAGCATTTTTTCAGTCACATAAAAGTCGGCGATTACACCATCTTTCATAGGACGAATAGCTTTAATATTGCCAGGCGTTCGGCCTAACATCTGCTTCGCTTCAGTACCCACCGAAGCAACACTTTTAGGGCCACCAGCACGCTCTTGACGAATAGCGACAACAGATGGCTCATTGAGGACTATGCCTTCATCTTTGACATAAATAAGGGTATTGGCTGTACCCAAGTCGATCGATAGATCGTTTGAAAAAATACCACGGAGTTTCTTAAACATGAGGCTGGATGACCTTTGAAAAACGTTCTTATATTAGCTATTAGTCACTTTAACACGCTGAGTTTGTTCAGCAATCAAAAGCATCATTAGCTAGGTAAATTAGCAAAAAGGAAGCATTGCTTCCTTTCAAGAATATTTATCGTTCTCGTACTAAACGAAAACCAATGTAATTTGCACGAAAATCAGGTGCTAAAATCAAACGTGTTGCTGCTCTGGCAAGGCTTGGAGCAAAATTCCATGCGCCGCCACGCACTGTTACGTCTGATTGACCCGATGATTTATGAGTCCATTCCCATACATTTCCTACCGTATCGTACAAGCCAAACGCGTTGGGCGAAAACGAACCTACAGGCGCTGCGCTGCGGTTTGACCATTCACTGCCACACCAACCACAATTAGCTAGGTTTTTACCAATTTCATTACCCCAAGGGTATTCTGTTGTTGTACCTGAGCGAGCAGCATATTCCCACTCAATCTCACTAGGTAAACGATATTGTTGGGCAGTCTCACCCGATAACCAATCAGCGTAAGCTTTAGCATCATTGTAAGTTAAGCACACCGCTGGGAAATTACTTTCTTGCTCAAAACCTGGATTACGCCAATTTAAGCTCACTTCCCATACAGGTTCACCATTAAGGTAATAAGCGCAGCCACGATTAAGTTCAGCCTCGGTTTTATAACCTGTGCTCGATACAAACTTTTGGTACTCACCCACGGTCACTTCTTTGCTTTGCATAGCAAAAGAGTTTTCAATCGTTTTTTCGACCACCGGGCGCTCGTTTGCTAAGCCGTTACCGTTAATATCGCCCATTTTGAACGTACCAGCTGGGATCACAACAACAGCAGCGCTCGACGTGCTATTTATCGATTTATTGCTTTGCTCTCTGGTGAAGGTCGGTGCAGCAATCGACTCAGGCTTTTTTACTAACTTGGCGTTTATCGTGTGTGCCTTTCGTAAATCAATCCTAACACGGTAAGGTTTATACCCTTGCTTACGCACTTCAATATCATGAAGCCCACGTGGTAACGACGTTGATAGACGTGTCGAGCCAAAACTCACTCCATCAATAAACACTTCGTCATCGTACACATTTGAACGTAATGTCAGCTCGACCATTTTGTTCTTCGTATTATCAACAACAAGCGAGTTTGCATTCGTTGCTGGCTTTACAGCGTAATCTCTAACAGGCTGTTGGCTCATACGCGATACAGAAACGGTATTATCCTGAGTATCACTGAATGTTAACTGACTATCGTAAAACCCTGTTCCGTAGCTTGCTTGGTAAGCTGTGCTTAGTGGAGTACCGTACTCTGAGCAATAACGGTTATCAACACTCAATAAGTTGCATAAACGGCTACTGTTTACATCGCCACGCATAGTCACGCTCAGGTTAACGTTATAATTACCTTGACCACTAAATGCGCTATTTACAACATGACTACTAATAATTTGTACTTGAGCGCCAGCCATATTGCGTTTAGGTTCAACTAGACGTTCTTCCGTCAGGTTGGCAAAAATTTGATCAATGAAGCGTTTTGTGGCTTTTTGCAAGCCCATTTGTTGACCGCGTTGTTCACAGGCAGCCAGCGTTTCAGTGCGCTTACAGTTAATTGTATGATCAACCTCAAGCGTACCTTCACGAGTAAACTCATTTCTTAATCGTTCAACACGTGCTGTTGTTAGTTGCTCTTTCAAGCTTTCGAGGGTATTTAACTGAGTATGTTTAGCTACACGAATTTGCTCAATATCTTTACGATGTGATGCAATTGCCGCTAACTGCATCGCGATGTCATCTTTATTTTGTTTATGATCAACAACGGCTTGCTGGTAACGCGCCTGAGCAGTACTAATATCAATAGTAGGATCGTCGATCAGACGACGATACATTTCATTCATCGCATCAAGCGCTTGGTTTTTCTCTTTGTCTAACTCAGCTGAGCGAGCACGTAATAAATCAAGTTGGCTTTGTAACTGACTTTCTTCTTTTAAGTGTTTTTCAAGTATTTGTGTAGAGTTATCGTATTCAGCTTGTTTAATACTGATCTCAGATTCAATTCCAGAAACGGTTGCCGTATCTTGTGCAAATGCACACGATGCAAACAAACTTGCTGAAATTAACAGAGATAAAGGAGCAATTCGCATATATTCCATTCCCAAAAAGCGGCAATTATTTGGTCATTATTTATTTTTTATAATTAAACTCTTATGCTATGTACTTGCAAGGCAAAACACAAGCTTTGTTCAAAAATTATCTGAGTTTACAACTATTACCATCCATCATGCTAGTAAATAACCATTTCATTCAATGAAAATCATCATTTTAATGCTTATGTTATGAATCATTTTCTTATAGATAATTATTTTGCTAGCCTTGTGTATCATTTTATTCAAAGATAAAACCGTGTATTCAATTTCCGAGTCCCCACTACAACAAATAACAAGCCCAATATTGCTCAAACAAAATCTTACCTTGCACATAAAGCGTGATGATCTTCTGCACCCGCTGATCAGTGGCAACAAGTGGCGTAAATTAAAATACAATTTAATTAGTATGCGCACTCAAGGGAAAAGCGAATTAGTGACTTTTGGAGGGGCCTTCTCAAATCATATCCATGCCTGTGCTGCGGCCGGAAAAGAATTTAATTTCAAAACACACGGAATCATTCGTGGTCCTGAACTTGATTTAAATAACCCAACCTTACAATTTGCTCAACAAGCAGGCATGCAACTACACCCAGTGACACGTTTAGAGTACCGCGAACGCCATAAACATGATTATTTAACCGCATTGCAAACACGATTTCCACATGCCTACTTACTTCCTGAGGGAGGCACAAATGAGGCCGCTTTATTAGGTTGTAAAGAACTGGCAGAATCATTACCACACAGTGATTATATAATTTGTCCAACGGGAAGCGGTGGCACGCTCGCTGGATTGATAGAAGGCGCCTCCCCAAATACACATGTAATGGGTATCGCTGTTTTGAAGCAAGCTGAGTATTTAATTAACGAAATAAAAGCACTGAGCAAAAAAGCAAACAACCAAACTAATTGGCAGCTACTGTGTGATTACCATGACGGCGGATACGGAAGGTTTAGTCAGCACTTATGGCAGTTTTGTGAGTCAATGCGCACCGCTCATCTACTACCGCTTGAACCTATTTACTCAGGGAAAATGATGTATGCATTATGGCAGCTAATTGAACAAGGCTTCTTTGCATCTGGGAGTAAAATTGTCGCAATCCACACTGGCGGCCTCCAAGGATTGGATGGATTACGATATCGACAACTCATATAAACATAATTTTAGTAAAGTGTTGCTTGAGTGAACTCTTGCAATGGTTCCGTAAAATAAAAACCTTGCGCAGCTCTTACGCCTAGGTTTTTTAACGTATTTAGTTCTTGTTGCGTTTCCACACCCACGCCATAAACACCAAGATTAAGCTGCTCACCTTTAGCAACAATGTCTTGAACAGTACGCTGCTGCTTTAAATGCTTATCAATATTGTGCATCAGCTCGTAGCCAAGCTTCAACCCTCTGAGTAGCTTAAACGACGTTAAAGATGCAAACTCATCACTGGTAAGAATATTATCAATGACAATTGATGCATTTATCGCGGTAATCTGCTCAAAAGCAGGTGTAAGCTCAGCTTTAAACTGATTAAAGTCCTCAGCTGAAATCTCAAACTGGAGTTTCTGAGCATCTTTAAATGTACTGATAGTCTGTGCAAACTGCTTCCAAAACCGTCGGTTTACCCAGTTTTGTGAATGTAAGTTAATACTCACAACCAACTGTGAAGGCTCTTTGTTTAGGATAGATATCACATGTTCAATAACCGTAATATCCAACTGCATGATTGAAGTATCGGTTTTTAAATGAGGAATGAACTGTCTAGCAGATAATAATCCTAACGATTTATGTCTAATTCTTATCAGAGCCTCATGTTGTAGCATTTCCCCTGTATTCAAATCAAAAAGAGGCTGAAAAAATAGAGTGAATTTTTTCTTTGCTATGTACTCTGGTAAATCTTTGCTGCTACTTTTTAATACTTCAAAATGAGTATGACTAAAAGGTATCCGCATTGTATGCCGCCATGGGCTTTGCTTAGCTTGCTCTAAAGCGGATTTAGTAAGTTGATAAACAACAGATTGATCTGCACCTAATCTATAATTGCATACACCTAATTTAATATTTTTTCGCGACAAATCTTGACGGTAGGATAATGAAGCCTGATAAATCACTTGATGCAGCTTATGCGTATAGCTGTCTAACTTTGCTTGCGGTATACCCTGTAAAGTAATCGCCAACCCACCTGATTTAAGCAGTTTAACTGAAACTTTAGGAAGTTCACCAAACCCTTTAGCAATAACCAATTTAAAATGGCTTTCTAAGTCGATATTCTCTGGAAAAGGGTAGCCCCAATAAAACAGTGCGAATAAATGGTAATTACCTTGCTGTATGTAATACAACTTTTCAATTTCATCATCTTTGATTGTCTTAGGTACACTACTCGCCCCCTCTTCGTGACTTTTGTTACTACCTACACGACTATTGTTTGGTAAACGTTGAGAGAAAGCCCTGGTTGCTTGTGCAAAGTTACTTTCATAACGTTTATAAAGCATCTTCCACCAGCGATACCCCCACATTATTGCACCAATGATAACCAAATTAAATAATATAAATATGTAGCTTTCAACAACCCAATAAGGCCTATGGTAAAGCCTCAAACTAATATTTTTATAATTAAATATGTCACTTTTTTCACCCATCAAAGCAGAAAAGTAGAGCGGCGTAGAATTACCCTCGGGCTCAAGCATAAAACCATGTGCATTTACTAATGCACCAATGACTTCTTTGTTTACAACCATATCTAGCTTTAAATCATAAACCTGCTGGGCAAGTTTTACCCCTGCTACATGCACCTTCTGATGCAAAACGTCACCCAATAAGAGGTTAAATACACAAATAAACACTAAGCAAACAGCAATATAAATACTGAGCATATTTACTCGTAGATTTTTCAATTTAATTGCCATGGTTCGCACAGAATGATGAAGGAATAGATCAAGTGTTGTTCAAGATCCCCATAAACACAAGGCTTGGAGGCTATTTTAAATGTAACCAAGGTGCTCAAATTATAAAACCTACGTATTTATAATTACCTAACTGATAATGACGACAGTATTAGGGTCTGTTTACCTTTAAAGGTTAAATTTACAGCAGTCTGTTTGGTATTTAGGCAAGGCAGTGCCATGTGGTGTGGTTATTCCCCATAAATAGGCGCTTATCATAAAGCAAACGAAAATAGGTATTGTAACTGCGCTACTCCTACGTACTGATAAGTTAGCTTCAACTCTTACTAGATCAAACCATTTTTATAGCTATAAAGACAAAAAAACCCTGTAATAACAGGGCTTTTCTATATTTTTACTTTTGTCTTTGGTTAAAACGGAATATCGTCATCAAAGTCAATCGGTGGTTCCATTGGGTTTGATGCGCCGCCTTGTGGTGCGTTTTGCGGCTTAGGTGCAAAACCACCTTGCTGCGGTGCATTGGCATTGCTGCTTTGTTGCTGGTTATAACCACCACCTGATTGATATTGGTTATTCTGCTGCGGTGCAGCTGCTGGTTGCTGGCGCGCTGCTGGTGCTTGTTGCTGTGGCGCACTTTGTTGCTGCCCGTAACCACCACCTTGTTGTGGTGCACTTTGTTGCTGACCATAACCGCCACCTTGTTGAGGTGCGCTTTGCTGCTGGTTGTAACCACCTTGTGATTGACCACCTTGAGACTGGCCACCTTGGTAACCACCACCTTGCTGATCACCACCACGTGCACCTAACATTTGCATTTGACCAGTAAAGCCATCTACAACGATCTCTGTGGTGTATTTTTCTTGACCTTGTTGATCGGTCCACTTACGTGTTTGAAGTTTACCTTCAACGTAAATTTGTGAACCTTTGCGGCAATATTCACCCACGATTTCAGCTAATTTGCCAAAAAACACCACGCGATGCCATTCAGTTTTATCGACCATTTGGCCGGTGTTTTTATCTTTGTAGCTATCTGAAGTAGCTAAAGTAATGTTTGCTACGCCATTACCATTAGGCATATAACGTACTTCTGGATCTTGGCCTAAATTACCAACCAAGATTACTTTATTAACACCGCGTGCCATGGACCTTTCTCCTATTTACGTTAGCTCAAACCAGCCACTTTACGGGCTTGGTCTAGGTCAAATTCTTTATCATTAATCTTTAAGTAGCTGCGATTTTCTTCGCATACAACCGTTGCTTCAATTACCCCTGGTAAAGCAACCAATTTAGAGGCAAGCGCTTGTGCTTGCTGCTCTGAACTTAATTCTGTCATTAAGCTAATCATTTTACTTCTAGGCGGGACTTGCATTTGCCAAGCAAGGATAAGCCATATTAACCCAACAAGTGCGGCTGCGGCAAACACTGCTTGCGGGCTTGCTGATTGCGCTACGTAACCCCCTAAAATACCACCTAAAAATGCACCAAAAAATTGCCCTGAGGAAAACACGCCCATGGCAGAACCTTTTTGATTGGCTGGGGCTAATCGCGAAACAAGCGCTGGCATTGTCGCTTCTAAAAAATTAAAAGCGATGAAGTAAGCAAGCATACATAGTGCCATACCAATAACTGAATCAACACCCGCAGCTAAAGCTACCATGCTCAATACCAATACAATGATAGATCCTAAAAATGCCTGTTTTTCTTTTTCTTTACGAATAGCAATAATCATTACAGGCGCCATTAGCAAAAATGCTAAAATCAACACTGGAATATAGACTTGCCAATGTGCTTCAGCCGCCAAACCTTTTACAATTAATTGCCCAGGTAGCGCAACAAAAATAGCTGTTAACGTTAAGTGCAGGAGCATCACGCCAAAGTCTAAACGAGCAAGCTGTGAATGCTTAACCAGTTTTTTTATGTCAGAAAAACTGGCTAACGTATCTCCTTTGGGTGCTTTACTTACGGCTTTAGGAACAAGAAAAAGCACAATAAATATGCCTAATACCGCTAATATTGCCGTTAGCCAAAATACGCCTGCAATTCCCCAAGAAGCCGCCACCATTGGGCCTAACAACATAGCAAACGCAAAGCTCATACCTATGCTCATGCCAATTACAGCCATTACTTTTGGCCGTTGTTCATCTCGGCTTAAATCAGATGCAAATGCTAATAAAGAACTGGCAATAGCCCCCATACCTTGTAAGGCACGTCCAAGAGTAACCATTTGCATTGAATCAGCCGTTGCTGCGATCACAGAGCCCAAGGCAAACACACTCAAACCACCCACGATCACTTTTTTACGGCCTATTTTGTCTGATAACCAGCCCATAGGTATTTGTAATACAGCTTGCGTTAGTCCGTATGCACCAATAGCTATACCTATCCATAGTGGTGAAAAATCTGAAAGCTGCTGGCCATAAATAGCCAATACTGGCATAAGCATAAAAAGGCCAAGCATACGAAAAGCAAACACGCTCGCTAGGGAAACTGCGGCACGTTTTTCTCGTGAATTGAGTGAAGAAGCTGTCATGATTCGCGTGTTCTTGCTGTCTATTAGAATTCGAGGGGGGATTCTATCACAAGCTTAAGAATAAATAATCGCCTCAAAGCGATGATTTTTCATTGATCAAGGATTAATCTTCCCGCGTATTATGAGATACTCAACAAATAAATTTGGTAATGAAACGAGATAGCATGGAAAACATTGAAGTCCGAGGCGCCCGCACGCACAATTTAAAAGACATCAGCCTAACCATTCCCCGTGATAAGTTAATTGTTATCACTGGTCTATCCGGTTCTGGTAAATCGTCTTTAGCATTTGATACGTTATATGCAGAAGGGCAACGTCGGTATGTAGAATCTTTATCTGCTTACGCTAGACAATTTTTATCATTAATGGAAAAGCCTGATGTTGATCACATTGAAGGCCTTTCTCCTGCAATCTCGATTGAGCAAAAATCAACATCACATAATCCACGCTCAACAGTAGGTACTATTACCGAAATCTACGATTACCTTCGTTTAATGTTTGCCCGTGTAGGTGAGCCACGCTGCCCAACTCATGATTTACCGCTTGCTGCACAAACAGTGAGTCAAATGGTAGATACTGTTTTAGCCTTTGAAGAAGGCAGCAAACTCATGTTGCTAGCGCCTGTAGTTAAAGAGCGCAAAGGCGAACATGTTAAATTATTAGAACAATTAGCTAGCCAGGGTTACATTCGCGCACGTATCGATGGTGAAGTGTGTGATTTATCCGATCCTCCTACTCTAGAACTACACAAAAAACACACCATTGAAGTCGTTGTTGACCGTTTTAAAGTGAAAGATGGCTTACAACAACGCTTAGCAGAATCATTCGAAACTGCATTAGAGCTTTCATCAGGTGTTGCGATCATCGCTTCAATGGATGACGCAAATAGCGAAGAATTGTTGCTCTCTGCAAATTTTGCATGCCCAACGTGTGGTTATGCCATGACCGAACTTGAACCTCGATTATTCTCGTTTAATAACCCAGCAGGTGCATGTCAGAGTTGTGATGGTTTAGGGGTAAGACAGTATTTTGACCCAAATCGAGTAATTCAAAACCCTGAATTAAGTTTATCCGGTGGTGCTATTAAAGGCTGGGACAAACGCAGTTTCTACTATTTCCAAATGCTACAAGCGGTTGCTGAGCATTATAAGTTTGATTTAGAAGTGCCTTTTCAAAATATCAATAAAGAACATCAAAAAGTTATTTTAGAAGGCTCTGGCAGCACCAAAATTGCGTTTAATTACCGCAATGACCGAGGGGATTTAATAACACGTAATCATGAATTTGAAGGCGTGTTAAATAATATGAACCGCCGCTACCGCGAAACAGAATCAAATTCGGTGCGCGAAGAACTAGCAAAATATCAAACTAGCCAAGCGTGTCCAAGCTGTAAAGGTTCAAGGCTGCGTCAAGAAGCGCGCAGCGTTTTTATAGGGCAAACCAATTTACCTGATATCACCACGATGAGTATCGGTGAAGCCATGGATTTTTTCCAAAACCTTTCTTTAACAGGTCAGCGTGGTCAAATAGCAGAGAAAATCTTAAAAGAGATCCGTGATCGTTTATCTTTTTTAATTAATGTTGGATTAAACTACCTGTCGCTCGAGCGCAGCGCAGATACACTCTCCGGTGGTGAAGCACAGCGTATTCGCCTTGCTAGTCAAATTGGCGCTGGTTTAGTGGGCGTTATGTATGTACTCGATGAGCCATCTATTGGCTTACACCAACGGGATAATGATCGCCTTTTACAAACACTTATTCATTTACGCGATTTAGGTAATACAGTGATTGTAGTAGAACACGATGAAGATGCGATCCGTGCAGCCGATCATATCATCGATATTGGCCCTGGTGCCGGTGTGCATGGTGGTTACGTTATTGCTGAAGGAACCCGCGATGATATTTTAGCCAGTGAGAAATCGGTTACTGGCCAATTCTTATCGGGTAAACGCAAAATCGAAGTTCCTGCTCAACGTCATCCAACCAACGATAAATGGCTTGAGCTATTTGGCGCCACGGGTAACAACCTTAAAAATGTTGATTTACACATTCCGTTTGGCTTAATGACGTGTATCACTGGTGTTTCTGGTTCTGGTAAATCAACCCTCATCAACGACACATTATTTAAGCTCGCACATACCGAGTTAAATGGTGCAACAACGGCAGAAGCCGCGCCTTATAAAGAAATAAAAGGACTTGAGCACTTCGATAAAGTAATCGATATTGATCAGAGCCCAATCGGTCGTACACCCCGCTCTAACCCTGCAACCTATACCGGTATATTTACGGGTATTCGTGAATTGTTTGCAGGCACACAAGAATCGCGTTCGCGTGGTTACAAAGTGGGTCGTTTCAGCTTTAACGTGAAAGGTGGTCGCTGTGAGGCCTGCCAAGGCGATGGCGTTATCAAAGTAGAAATGCACTTTTTACCAGATGTGTATGTACCGTGTGATGTATGTAAAGGCCAACGCTACAACCGTGAAACCTTAGAAGTACAATATAAAGGTAAAAACATTCACCAAGTACTTGAGATGACCGTTGAAGATGCGCACGACTACTTTGACAAAATACCGGCCATTGCGCGTAAACTAAAAACATTAATGGATGTTGGGCTGTCTTATATTCGTTTAGGTCAAGCCGCTACAACGCTCTCTGGTGGTGAAGCACAGCGCGTTAAACTTGCCCGTGAGCTTTCTAAACGTGATACCGGTAAAACCTTATACATTCTTGATGAGCCAACGACCGGCTTGCACTTTGCTGATATAGAACAGTTATTAGTTGTACTGCATCGCTTGCGTGATCATGGCAATACCATAGTAGTGATTGAGCATAATCTTGATGTGATTAAGACCGCTGACTGGATTGTCGATTTAGGCCCTGAAGGCGGCGCGGGTGGTGGTGAGATTCTCATTGCCGGCACACCGGAAGAAGTCGCTGAGTGTGAGCGTTCACATACTGGGTATTATTTAAAACAGCTACTAAATTAAATGGGGGGTGCCCCCACCACTATGATAAGGAAAGTCGGTGTTAAGGTATTACAAAATTGCTAAATGGCGTACTAATAAAAGGTTAAATAAGCTTTTAGCGCAAGTGCAGACACACAATGTGTCTATAAATAAACACATAAAATCAGTATGGTTTAAGCTTAATACCGCACAAAAACTTTATTTAACTGCACTTATAGCCTTAATTTTATTTCAATCTGGGTCTCTATGTGCGCTGTTAACAATGACCGCCTTAGTCATTGAGTTTTGGCCAAAGTTTAATAAGCTTTGGCACTCTTTGGCTGGTAAAGCTTTAATTCTTATTTTTTATGCGACGATCGCTAACTTCGTACTGGCTAGCGCGAGTGGTATTGTAAATGAAGTGACATTAGTTTCCGCTACAGATTTTAATTATACTCACAACTTTGCCACTTTACTTTATTTACCTCCTTCGGCGCTATTAATTACGATAATAACCTTACTACTATTACAATTACTTTTACCTTTTTATATCATTGCATTGCTATTAATCAAACCATTTGGTTCTAAGCAAGTTAAGTTCATCAGTCAAAGCTATTCCCCATTGCTAACCGCAGTAGTTCGATTTTGTTTAACAATCCTCGTATTTATCAATTTAGCTGCTTTAGCTGAAGGTATCAGTACTGATGCACTCATAGAGAAGATTCATAACCTTGGTTCTGACCGTTCCACTGAAACAGCTTCGACATTAACTAAAAACCAAAAACTTCTCCCCAAAACAAACTCAGGAATCAATGCTAAATTCATCGCTCAATTAGACAGAGAAGAGAGTGACTCAAAACCAACAAAAGAAGCAAATACATCAATTGAAGCTAAGGGTTATTTTAAATTGAGCAAATGGCTAATCGCTGAGTTTGCCTTCAACTTTGAAGGTAATACTCATTCCAGGTGTAAAAAAGCCGAAGGTAGTAAAGTGGTAGAGCTCAATGACTATGAGATTGTTGAAATAACACCTGACAATACGATGCCTTACAGCTACAAATTTATAGTTAAGGCCTGTGAATCACCCGCATTTAAACCTATGTTGAATAAGCGCAACGCAAATTGAGCTAATCAATAGCTTTAATAAATGCAGCTCTCTTTGCAACGTATTTTACAAAATAGCGCGCTAAATCAGTTGGGATAGCCTACTCATCCCAACTGATTTGCATAATTTGCATATCCTTGTATTTAGCACCCGTAAATAAAATTTCGTTCTTTTCATTCACTTCAAAAGCAATATGTCGAAAATCCACATGTGTATTTTGCACAGTTTTATCATGTAAATTTAGTCTAGCGATTCGAGAAATAGAGTCAGAATAATAGAAATAATCTTTACTAATTCCATACACATTCGCTTTTCGAGCATTTGTGGGTAACTCCCAGCTTTGCTTATCTGCCAGGCGAATTAACTGATTGTGGCTGACCGCATAAGCGCTGCCTTCACTGTTTGAAATAAGTTTATTAGCCTTCACATCCTGAATTACACGAGTGTCACGAGTTAGTAAATTAAGCTCAGCGAGAGTATTTTTTGAGTCAATCTGCTCAACATAAAGAATGCTTTCATTATTTTTTGACCAAATATAACTGACTATTTTACGCCCGTTAAATTCATCTAACGGATAGAGTTTTTGCGTATTTACGTCAAAAAAAGCGTAGCGTTTATTTATTACTAATAATATACGCTGTTTATTAGGGGATACTTTTAATCCTCCTAATTTATAGTCAGTTGATGGGCCATCATATTTAAATAAACTCAGTTGTTTGGTCAGTCCATTTTGAGCAATCCATAATTGGCTACTACCAGAGCGCTCAGATACAAACACATGGGCTGGCCCCGCTGTATTGATGACCTCAACAATGTAGTAGTCATCTTCATCACTTTTATAAAGTGGCTCATATTCAGGGTTATCGCTAAAAAGATTGGTCGCTTTAATTAATGAGTATGCTTGTGTTTTATTGGCTGAATAAAACAGACTATTAGCAGATTGAACCGCAATGTAATAAGGTGAAATTGCAGGAGTAATCGTTAATGTCCGTTTAACAATATTATTTTTATCAAACACTATGCTTGAAAGATCAGAATCTTCAAACACGATTACACCTTGGTCGTTTGACAGCCAGTCAAAAGCAAAACTAACGGCTCTTTTCTTCGCTTTAAATAATCGTTTAGTCTCACGTGTAGTGAAGTCGTAACTAAATACAGAAAAAGGCTGACCTTTTTGACTTAATATATACGCTATTTTATTACCAGAATGAGACAAACGAGGCATCATTACACCATACATTACACCTGGTGGCGGAATAACAATGGACTCCTTCTGTAACTCTAAATCAAATTTATATAAACCTGAGCCATCTTGTTCATTTTTATACTCAGTATAATAAATATGCTCGCGCCTTTGGTCTACTTGCGCATATCCTGTGTACCTTAAGTCACATTTTTTTATACGTTGAACGTCTCCAATAATGGGAAACTGGCTTAAATCAACTAGTACCATTTCGCACTGTTGCTGTTTTAAGTTTGTCGCTTGTAATAGCACTGCATGCTGGTTTAACTGCCATGATAAAACAGATACTTGAAACCCTGGGTACGTAAGCTCAACTTCTCGTTGATCTGAAAGACGCTTAACGAATGCACGATTAAAATCCCCTTCCGCCTCAACATTGGTATAAGCTAAATATTGTTTATCTGAGGATATCTCAGGGTGAACTTCACTGCCTATATTCCAGGTACTTGCGACCTTATTAACCGTGATCTGTTTAATATTTCCTGCAGAAGGAGTGTTAATAAAAAACAACCCAAACCACACTAACAAGCAAAGGCATACGATAACTAATATTGAATAAACCCAGAACTTTTTAATAGTCTTATTTTTAACCGGTTTTGAAATAATTGTATTAGCAAAATTTTCATTTACGGTATTCATAATCGTTGTATCAGGAAGCGAACTTGCTAGTTGCTCTATCTCACTAGTTTGCGCTAAGTTCTTTGGCATTACCGTTAAACTATAACCTTTTCGGTAATGTGTTTTTAAAAGAGGTGCTTTTTCAGTTGGGTGGGCAAGCTGCTTTCTTAACTCTGAAATGGCTCGGTTAATCGCATTATCATCAACAAAGCTTTGCTGCCACACACTCTCAACTAGCGTTTGACGGGAAACGATTTGCTGAGGCTTACCTATAAAATGCAGTAATAACTTAACTAAAAGTGGATCTAATTCCCTTTCTAAGTCATTTGAAGTAATCACACAGCGATTACTAATAAATTGCCAAGGTCCGATTTGATAATTCATAGTCTTTACGTATTTTTATTTTTGTAAACCGTACCACATCTACAGATTATTTTGTATAAAAAGCATTTTAAACCTTATATTGGCAATATAAGGTTTAAAGATAACCCATTAAATTTAAACAAATTACTAATCACAAAACCTTATCTATTAATTGCTCATAACTAGATAAGCGACTCTTAATAAATTCAGCGATATTCTTTAAACCGTCATCAACGAGCAGCTTAGTAACAATCATTTGTGATTCTAAATTAGCTGCAATTAAAAATATAAAAGGTTTAATTATGAAAAGCACAATGAAAAAAGCACTACCAGTTCTACTACTAGCAACTGCTTTTACGACGACTTCAGTTATCGCAGCTGATACAAAAAACAACACTGCAGAAGTGAACTTTGAGCAGTGCATGGTTGGTGAGCATATAGAAACGACAAAACCAATTATTAAAAAGCTAAATAAAACTAATAAAGCAGATACGGCTGATTTGTTAAAAAGTAATGCTGATACGCAAACATTACTTTCCTCAATAGATAGAAAAATATCAGCTGAGCTTGACTCTTCTTTGAACAAAATAAACTCGCAGATAGATAAAAAACTTTCAAAAGTAACATCGTCAATTACTGCTTATTTCAGCAATGTTTTATCTAACTAAAAACAATAAATTTTAAAATTAGATTAAGGAATCATCATGAAAAATTTTACAAAAAAATTAGTATCTGCCAGCGTTTTACTTAGTTGTAGCTTGGTAGCAAATACAGCTCATGCTCAAAGTTCTGTATGGCAAGTAAGTAAAGGGAATGACTCATTATTCATTGGTGGGACTGTACATATTTTACCTAAAGCAGAAATGCCACTTCCTGCTGAGTTTAATCATGCTTATGAAAAAGCAGATACGATCATTTTAGAAGCGCCATTACCAGACCCGGCAGATGCTAATGCACAAATGCAAATGCTAGGCGCACTATCATATACAAATAACGAAACATTAAGCCAGAAACTAAAACCCCAAGTTAAAGTCTCACTTGAAAATAAGCTTAACGAATTTGGCGCTAACCTCGCCAAGTTAGATGGTTTTCGCCCTGCGATGGTGAGTATCGTTTTGATGTCGATGGAACTACAAAAACAAAACTTAATGGGAGAAGGAGTTGATGCTTACTTTACAAAAAAAGCCACAGAGGATAATAAAACAAAAAATTACTTAGAGACTATGGAATTTCAGTTAGAGTTGTTTAAAACAATGGGTCAAGGCAACGAGAATGACTTTATTAAACGTCACTTATCAGAACTTCATAACTATGGTGATATGTTTGAGGAGCTTTTAACAGCATGGCGACAAGGTGATACCGATATGCTAAACAAAGTGGCGCTTGAAGATATGCAGCAAAATGATCCTAATAGCTACAAACAGCTTATTGCTGATAGAAACAATGACTGGTTACCAAAAGTAGAAGCCATGTTCAACAACGATAAGAGTGAACTTGTACTTGTTGGAGTCGCACACCTTGCAGGTAAAGATAGCTTATTGACACTGCTTGAGAGCAAAGGTTACCGCGTTTCTTTAGTTAATGTTGATAACGCAATCGATACAACTGTAAAAGGGGCTGAGTGATGGATAAAACCGACAAGCTTGCTGTATCGTTACTGCTTATGTTCGGTTCAATGATGCTAATATGTGCTCTATAAAAAATGCCGCTAAAAAGCGGCATTTTTTATTTACACAAATTTATCCGCGCGGAATAAATCCAAGTGCATCGTAAACAGATTTAAGCGTCTTCTCAGCACGAACACTGGCTTTTTCTGCGCCGGTTTTCATGATGTTGTTAAGCAAAGTTTGATCTTCGCGAATCTCTTTAAAGCGCGCTTGAATTGGCTCAATCATACTTACAACCGCATCTGCCGTATCTTTTTTCAGATGACCATACATTTTATCTTCGTACTCTGGCACCAGCTCTTCAACTGAACGCTTAGTAGCAACTGACATTAGCGTTAATAAATTTGATACACCTGGTTTTTCAGTACGATCAAAATAGATACGCGCTTGCTCATCTGAATCTGTTACTGCTTTCTTCAGCTTTTTCTCAATCTTTTTTGGTTCATCGAGTAACATGATATAACCATTTGGATTGTCATCAGACTTAGACATTTTCTTCAGCGGATCTTGCAAGCTCATCACGCGTGCCCCCAGCTCTGGGATATACGGTTGAGGTACTTTAAATACATCGCCATATAAATTATTAAAACGATTAGCGATGTCTCTAGTTAGCTCAAGATGCTGTTTTTGATCTTCACCAACGGGTACTTGATCTGCTTGATACAATAAAATATCAGCCGCTTGTAATACTGGATACGAAAATAGACCCACGTTTACATTATTGGCATGCTTAGAAGACTTGTCTTTAAATTGTGTCATGCGGTTTAACTCACCCATTTGGGCGTAGCAATTTAAAACCCATGCTAGTTGAGCGTGCTCAGGTACTTGAGATTGAACAAATAAAGCTGCTTTTTCTGGGTCGATACCGCAAGCAGCATACAAAGCTACGCCGTCTAATACTCGTGAACGTAATACTTCAGGTTCTTGGCGAATTGTAATAGCGTGTAAATCAACCAACATAAAGTAACTTTCGTGGTCTTCCTGTAGCTTAAGCCACTGGTTGATAGCGCCAACATAGTTGCCTATTGTCATACCACCGGTTGGCTGAATGCCACTTAACACTACTGGTTTACTCATGATGTTCCTTTATATTACTAAAATAAAAAATACTGGGTTAAAAACACGTAAATTAAAAACGAACTTACCGCTGGGTAAGAACAGGTATTATATCTAAGAATGTATCACAGAGGTACTGTGGATTGTAATCACTCAGGTTTTCACCTTGGTTATAGCCATAACTCAGTGCAATTACATCAATGTTTGCAGCTTGCGCCGCTAAAATATCGCTTTTTGAATCACCAATCATTATAGCTTGGCTTACTGGCACATTTAATTGCTTACACGCAAACAAAAGCGGCTCCGCAGATGGCTTTTTAGCCATATCATCGCCACATACAATCACATCAAAGTGTTCAGATAAGGCGAGTTTATCAAGCAGTTTTTGAGTAAATCGACGCGCCTTATTAGTCACTAATGCCTTTGGCGTATTACGTAAAGCTGCAAGACCTGTTTCAACATGTTGATATAGTACACTGTACTCACCAACTTGCTGCGCATAATGCCCATAAAAAAGCTCGATAGCTTTGCTCACGAATTGTTCATCTAACAGCTCACTCACTTGCATATCACCACTTAAACCGCGTTTAACCAGCATTTCAATGCCATTACCAACCCAGCTTTCGACTAAACGCTGGCTAACAATGGGGTAAGCAAGCTCCGATAACGTCAAATTCATGGCTATGTATAAATCATATACGCTGTCGACTAAAGTGCCGTCTAAATCAAATAAAGCCGCCTCGTACTTCATTATTTAACACCTTGTAATTGCTCTCGCATTTGGTCAATCACAGTTTTATAGTCAGGCTGATTAAAAATGGCAGACCCTGCAACAAACATATCTGCGCCTGCTTGAGCAGCCGCCGCTATATTATCAATTTTTATACCGCCATCTACTTCTAGTCGAATTGAACGTCCAGAATCATCGATAATCTTACGAGCCTGACGCAGTTTCTCTAAAGTATGAGGAATAAAGCTCTGTCCACCAAAGCCTGGATTCACTGACATAAGTAAAATCACGTCGAGCTTATCAATAACGTGCTCTAAGTAACTCAAGCTTGTAGCTGGGTTGAATACCAGCCCTGCTTGGCAACCATGATCTTTGATCAATTGTAAGGTACGATCTATGTGCTCACTGGCCTCTGGGTGAAAAGTAATAATTGATGCGCCAGCCTCTGCAAACTGAGGAATTAAACTATCAACTGGCTTGACCATTAAATGCACGTCAATCGGCGCTGTTACGCCGTAATCTCTTAGCGCTTTACACACCATGGGCCCAATTGTTAGGTTTGGCACATAATGATTATCCATCACATCAAAGTGGACTATATCTGCGCCCGCATTAATAACGTTATCAACATCGTCACCTAAACGTGCAAAGTCAGCAGATAAAATAGAAGGTGCAATAAGGTATTTTTGCATTGTTTCTAACATTGGTAATCCTTAATGTGTTTCAGAATGCGCATAAGTGGCGGTTAATGTAACAAATAACCCTAGTACGGCAAAATAATATCCCATTAATACTTAACTATTTATCTAGGCTTAAGGAGAATAAAGCATTTACTCTATCCCCATTTGTGCAAAGGTCGCTTTATAAGCAACTTTTTATAAACAGGTTTTTTACTTTAACCTTATAATAATGCTAGTTTTTATTTTTATTAAGGGTAAATTAAGTTTGTTATTTAAACAATTATTATGTATGCTTGGGTTAGTAACACCATAATGGATTAGTAAAATGCAAGCTTTTAAAATCGGGATCTTAACTGCGACTGTTTTAACTATCAGTACCTTAAGCTTTTTATCTAACAGTGATGAAACCGTTATTGCAGCCAATGACTGTCAATGCAGCTCAGAGCACCTTGTAAAAAATGCAGTTCATTGTATGAATGCAGAACAAGAATCAAGTTGGGTATCTTGGATTACAGGTGATAGCCGCAGTGCACAGTTTCACTACTTGGATCTTCTAGAGCTGCTCACCCGCGCTGATGAACCACAAAAAGCTCGCTCACTTAGCCCGCGATTTTAGGCATTAAACACATGCTTCGGCTGTTAAGCGCACTACAGAGTGTAGTTGCTGCTTTTTTTGGTGTTCAGTCTGAAGGTAAACGCCAATCAGATTTCAAGCAACACTCAATTTCGTCGATTATTGTTATCGCTATTACACTTTTTTTGATTTTTATTGCAACTATCTACGCTGTTGTCGCTTGGGTTTTAAATACATAGCCATCAACTCATCTACTTTATTACGCGACCCACCCTTTGGACTGATAGTCCGTTTAACCTGAATCTTGTCCAGTGAAGCTTGACTGTATATTTTACGCGTCCACACTGTATCGTGGTTAGAAATAAGCACTGGCGTATTGTTTTCAAAAGCGGCTTGTTCTGCAAGGTTTGCTAAATTAGCTTGGTCATCTAAGTTAAATCCCCCTTTTGCATAGGAGGTAAATGAAGCTGTTTTACTTAAGGGTACGTACGGCGGATCGCAGTATATTACCGCATTATCTGGGACAAGTTTAAATACATCATCATAGCCTAAGCAGGTAAACGTTGCTTGCTGTGCTTTATTAGCAAAAAAGTGCATCTCTTTTTCAGGGAAATAGGGGCGCTTATACTTACCAAACGGCACATTAAAAATGCCCTTCAAATTATATCGACATAGACCATTATAACCATGCCGATTCATGTATAGAAACAATATCGCACGCTCATAAATATCATTACTTTGATTAAACTGTACGCGGTAATCGTAATAAGCATCGGGATGGTTATTTATATCTACAAACAGTTTTTTGGCATCACTGATAAATTCATCAGGTGAATTTTTAAGCTCATTGTAAAGGTTTATAAGATCAGCATTGATATCATTTAGAATATAATGTTTAAAATGCGTATTTAAAAATACTGAGCCAGCGCCCACAAACGGTTCAACTAAGGTGTCAGCATGCTTACTCGCAACATCTAAACGTGCGCTAATATCTTCAACTAAGCTGTATTTTCCGCCGGCCCATTTCAGGAAAGCTCTGGTCTTTGTTTGCATTGGCTCTTTACTTCAAACTGATATGGCCGCGATTTTACACTAATCAGTGTGCTTTTACTGATCTAGTAACGCGATTTCTTGTTTTATTTTACTGATTTTTTTATAAAATGGCTGATTGTTAAGCACCGCCTTAGGTAAGGTTGGTGTTACTTCCCGTGCTGCATTTAAGCTTTTGTAATTACCATAAGTAACGACCCACCATAACTTATTATTTCTGCGTGTTTGATATACTTTCGCAAAATCCCCCAACTGCTGCTCTGTAACAAATTGCTCAGCAATTGCTTGTTTAGTTACTGCCAACAATTGGATAACCACATTATTATCACTTTGCTCAATGAACCATGCATTATCAACAGGTAATGACTGTTCAGCCTCTGCTGTTACACTCTCTGTTGTCGCCTTTTGCTTGGGTTCATCATCTAACTGCTTTTGTACTGTGTCACCATCTTCGAGCGCTTTAGGCTCTGTAGCAAGACTACCGAGAATAGCGGCCACATTATTTTGATTCTCTTGCTTATTAGCCTGCTTGAGTGCTCGGGGCACCGCAAGCTCATCAGTGTTTTCTTGCACTATTTGCTGCTGAGGAGGAGTCTCGAGGGGCTCCTCGGTGACTGTTTGCTGTTTGAAGTCATCAATCGCTATGGCTGTTGGAACCGACTCAACAGTTTCTTGCTGATACACATCTTGCCACCATTTAGTCATGTCTGATTTATACAGAAAACCTATGATAAGTAACATAATAATCAGCATTAAAGTGATTAAGTGTAATCGCCATGACACTTTATCGGCGACTTTGACCTCAGCACTGTGCTCTTCTGGCTGCCATGCTAATAAAATACTTGGATTGCCATGAGACTCTTTTAAAAACGTCTGAAAAATAGGATCTTCATCTAAAGGTAAATCTTTAAAGTACCAACCCATTAATTGCTTGCTTTCAGCAATCGACAATGCTTCTAGGTGGATTTCAACGGCATTCCTAAACTGCCCGACAGATTGGGACGCGATCAAAATGTATAACGTAGTTGGGCTTTTTTCAGCTAATACCGCTAAATCTGCTGCCATTTCATCAGATATATGACGGCCACCATCTAGCACCCATAAACAAGGTCCGCAGTTTTGACTTTTTGCTAGCTGATAGAAATTATCACTCAACGATAAAGTGTGATCTATCAACGGGGAACGAAAGCTTTGTTCTAATAATTCACTCATAAACTGAGCGTCAGTCATACGTGCACTGACTTGTACAAACGCTTTATTAAAGTCGCTGTATTTATCAGTAATAAATGTTTCTAATAGGTAACTTTTGCCGAGCCCTGAAGGCCCAAGGAGTGTAATTAAGTTTTGTCCATACTCAAATTGCATGGCAATACGATCAACCAAGGCCGATCGGCTTGGTAAGATTTGTGACTGCATTAGCGCCCTATTAAATCACGAACCTGTTGATCTGAGACATTATCAACGAGTGCACATTGGCCAAACTCGGTGGGCAGAATAAAACGAATAGTCCCTTTTTTATTCTTTTTATCTTTGCGCATGTGATGCAAAAAATGCTCGCTAGTCATATCAGCAGGTATTTCACTTGGTAAATTATACGCTGTAATTAAAGACGTTACTCTTGCAACCTCTGTCACAGTCAAGTCACCACGAGTGTGCGCTAACTTAGCCGCTAATACCATGCCTGCTGCAACAGCTTCACCATGTAGCCATTTTCCATACCCCATTTGTGCTTCTATAGCATGGGCGAAGGTATGCCCTAAATTTAGTAACGCGCGTAACCCAACTTCTTTTTCATCTTGTGCAACAATCAATGCCTTGATTTCACAGCAGCGTGAAATAACATGTTGAAGTGTTTCTTCGTCAAGAGCCTGTAATTGGGGAATGTTATCTTCTAAGAAGCTAAATAGCTCTGTATCGTAGATAAGACCATACTTAATCACTTCAGCCATACCAGCAGCGAACTCTCGCTCAGGTAACGTATGAAGCGACTGCGTATCAATAAATACAGCTTGAGGCTGATAAAATGCCCCAATCATATTTTTTCCTAAAGGATGGTTAACAGCCGTTTTGCCACCAACTGACGAGTCAACTTGCGATAACAAAGTTGTTGGTACTTGGATAAAAGGAATACCCCGTTGATAACAAGCTGCAACAAAACCTGTTAGATCACCGACCACACCACCGCCAAGGGCAATTAAGCAGGTATCTCGACCACAATTATTTTCCAGCAAAAACGCTGATATTTTTTCAAACCACGCTAGTGATTTAAACTGTTCGCCGTCAGGGATGACAAAGTGAAGTGGATTTAAATCAGCTAATAACGCCATTGCATCATTTAAATACAAAGGTGCAATGGTGTCATTAGTGATGAAGATAGGACAACAATCACCTAAGTGATGACGTAACCTGTCTGTGTTATGAAGTGCAGATTTGCCAATATATATAGGATAACTACGCTCGTCTAAATTAACAGTTAATTCAAGCATCGCCAGTATCCTTTATTATTGGTTTTTAAAAATCTAATTTCTCAATGATTTGATTAGCAACAACCTTAGCGCTTTGCTCATCAGTGCGTACAGTAAAATCAGCAACTTCTTTATATAGCGGCTCGCGTTCTTCAGCTAGACGCTCTAATACGTCACGAGGTGCCTCTTCTGTTTGCAGTAATGGGCGACGCTTGTCGCGCTGCGTACGTGCAACTTGCTTTTCGATTGGTGTCTCTAGGTATACAACGATACCTCGAGCTGAAAGCTTGTTTCGAACTTCTTTGCTCATCACTGAACCACCACCGGTTGCAAGTACAATACCTTGCATTTCAGTTAGGTCGCCAATGACGCCTTCTTCACGAAGTCGAAAGCCTTCTTCACCCTCAAGATCAAACACCCATGCTATATCAGCACCAGTACGGCGTTCGATTTCTTGATCAGAATCGACAAATTCAAGATGTAATTGATCAGCAATGTGGCGACCAATTGTGCTTTTGCCAGCCCCCATAGGGCCAACTAGAAATATATTACGTTTTTCAGCCATATCTTTTAGTACAAACGAACTCTAAAATTTGAAATAAAACCCCGCCTAACGACCTGGCCCCAAAATTAAGGAGGGGATTATCTCAGTAATTGATTGGGTATTTCAAGTCAAATAGAACAAAAAGACAATTAACGAGCAATTAAAGTCAAAAATTGCTCGTTATGTTAAAGAAACTCGACTTGTTTTAGTCTATTTGAATTTTTGGGGTAACGAAAATTAACAATTCTTTCTTTTCATTAAACTCACTCGTACTTTTAAATAGCGTTCCTAAGTATGGAATATCACCAAGTAAAGGTACTTTTTTCACCGAGTTTATAATTTGCTGCTGGAATATACCACCAAGTACCACTGTTTGACCATTCTCAACCAACACTTGAGTTTGAATCTCTTGTGTATCAATTGAAACAGCTGAACCAGTTGGCGTTTGCACGGTATCACCTCGCGTATCTTGCGTAATAACTAAATCCAAGATTACTTTATTGTCAGGCGTTATATGTGGCGTTACCTCAAGACTTAGTACTGCCTTCTTGAATGTAACCGTTGTTGCACCACTAGACGCCGATTCTACGTAAGGAATTTCTGTACCTTGTTCGATACGTGCTTTTTGCTGATTAGCTGTGGTAATACGTGGACTTGCGATGATTTCACCACGATTTTCCTCTTCTAATGCAGTCAATTCTAAATCAAGCAGTGTACCATTTGCCAACTTAGCCACATGCATACCGATACTACCAGCCGCACCTGTTACAGGTAAGTTAACGTTTAATCGATCAGAAATACTCGGAATAGTACCATTAGAGATCGTGTTTGCACCTTGCAGCGTACCTGAAACACCATCAGTTCCTTGTTGGTCACTGAATCCCCAACGTACACCCAAATCTTCTTTTACGTTATCACGCACTGTAACCATACGCGACTCTATAACCACTTGTCTAACTGGTATATCAAGTGTTTCGACCATTCGGCGAACACTCTCAATACTTTTGACCGTGTCTTTGATAAGCAAAGTGTTTGTACGTTGATCAACTGAAACACTGCCTCTTGGCGTAATAATACTATTGGTATCTGTTTTTAGTAAGTCAGCAAAGTTTTCAGCCTTGGCATAATTCAAACGAATATACTCGCTATATAATGGCTCTAAGTCTTCAACTTGCTGCTTGGCTTTTAAATCTTTAGCTTCTCTTGCTGCCAACTCTTCTGACGGTGCAACCATTAAGATTGAGCCATCCATTCGCTTATCAAGCCCTTTAACACGCAGCACAACATCAAGTGCTTGATCCCATGGCACACCATTTAGGCGTAAGGTAATATTGCCCGTAACTGAGTCACTCGTCACCAGATTAAAATCATTATAGCCTGCGATAATTTGTAACACGGCTCTAACAGAAATATCTTGGAAGTTAAGTGTCATTGGTCGGCCAAGATACTCTTTACCACCATCTAAAAATGAGCGCTGTGACGCATCTTTTTCCACAGTCAATGAAAATACATTCTCGATTTGCTGAAACGTATATTTAAACGCTGTATTTGGTTCGATAACAACACGACTTTTATTATCTTCTTTGAACGTTTCGATTGAACTTACAACGGTGCCAAAATCAAGCACATCAAGTTCATAAAGTAACTCATCTAGAATATCCGTGTGATGAAATTCTGCAATGATCTTACCGCCACTCTCGTGAACATCAACTGCAGCCTGCGTATCTTGTAAAAAAACTAATACGCGCGCTTCACCTTTTTCACCTCGTCTAAAGTCTAGTGATTGAATAGTGTTAATATAATTACTAACATTCTGCGTTGAACCATTTTCATCCTCACTGCTATCACTTTTAAGCATGTTATCTGACACATGCAAAGACACGAGGTTATTTTTAACTTTCGTTTGGTAAATTTTCAAGCTATCCATATGCACGGTAACAGTTAACATGCCATCCTTAGCTTGGCTTGAAACCTTTTCAATACCCGCTTGGTTAATGACCACTTCTTCTAGCTCTTTTTCTACACTAGTGTCAGTAAATCGCATTTCTATACGTGCAGGACTATTAAAAACTTGAATATTAGGTTGTTGTGTTATTTCCTCATCAAATACTAGTTGTAACTCCGTTTCTCCTTCGAGCAGCGGGTTATAACGAATATCATAAAGCAATGGTTCTGCAAAAGCAGAGTGTGTGACTAGCAGTGTAACAGCGACAAGCAACGCTTGATGAACCCTATTACGCCAAGATACTCCCTTACGCATTTTAATTTTACCTTTATTATTTTTAACTTGCGTCATCAGTAGTCGCCTCTAACATTTCAAGCTTAGTTAGGCGCTCTTTCCAACAACCAGACCCATCGGGTATTAACTCTAACAATTCAATATAATCGTTTTGAACATCTTTTACTTCACCATGATATAAGCCTAGATGATAGCCAACGGTGACACGGTGTAAAGTCTCATCCGCCGCTTTAATGAGCGCCCACATGTCGCCCTGAGACCCTAAAGTACCTTTCATCGCTAAATTATCAAGCGGGTATTTCTCTAAAGGTTCACGTGTCCTGTCAGGATCAGGATGGAGACAATTTTTAATTTGCACTAAGTTATTTTGAATAATTTCAGGCTGTGGTGCAACAAACGGACTACGTAATTGACCAGCATTGTACTCAAAGTGCTCAAATTGCGTTAATTGCGGTATTTCTTCAACTTTTGGTGTTGTGCTGGCTTTTACCTGATCGATAAACTCTTGCTGCTCTGCAGTATCATCGTTGCACCCAGTTAAGGCAACCGTAAATAGTAGAGTTAGGGCTATTTTTTTCATTTTTTAGCCCCTTTCTTAGTATCACCTTCATATCTGTATGTCTTTGCAACCACACTAAATGTTAGTTTGCCTGCATTGGTACTTGTTATCGAAAAATCATGCAAACTCACAATTCGCGGTAACTGAGCCACCTTGCCTACAAAGTCTCCAAATTCGTGATAGCTGCCCACTACTTCGATCTTTATCGGTAACTCAGTATAAAATTCTTTTTCGATCTCTGGCAGCCAACCAATTTTTAAAAATGTTAAGCCACTCGTGGTTCCCACATACGTTAAATCATCTAATAAGCCTGGTGTTTCATTAGAAGTCGGTAAGCGACGTAAAAGTTGAGAAAACTTATCTTCCATATCAGTCATTTGGTTGCGATAGATATCTAGGTTACTGGCAATCGCATATTTAGTACGATATGTATTACGTAATTCAACCTCTTTCGCGACTGCATTATGATAGCTATCAATTTCATCTGAGACTAAAAGGCTGTAACTAAAAAACAATACGAGTGCAGCAACAAAGGCGCCACATATAACCTTAACGGCAACAGGCCAATCACCTATATTCTCAAGTTCTATCTCGTTCCAATCGATCTCTGTTAACGCTTTAATATCTAGGTTCATTATTTGTTTTCGCCTATTTTATCAAAGGGTTTAACATAGAACTCCATGTTAAAGTCGCTAAGTAAACGTGATGAACTTTCTCCTGCGACAATACCTTGCATGCTTGGTTTTTCTAATAGGTATGAGTTTTGAACTTGTCTAAGCATGCTCGATAGTCGGTTATTTGACTCACTTCGTCCAATAACCTGAATCACACTTCCACGACGTTCTAACTTCGTTAAATAAACACCACCGGGCACAATTTTAGCAACTTCGTCCATTATCTGCGTGCCTAAGTTACGGCTACTTTGTAAATCTTCAATTAGCCTCATGCGCTGCTGCAAGCTCTCTTTTTTTCTATCAAGCTCACGTATTTCTCGAATTTTCATATCCAGTTGGGCAATTTCAGCGTTTAAAAAATTATTTTTTATATTCTGACCGTCACGTAAACCGCCATAATAAGCGCTTAGCATGTACATGCTCAAAAAACTAACTAGCACCACTAAAAATAAAATAGTCGCAAACTTATTTTGTGATTGTTTACGTTGTTGTTCACGCCATGGAAGGAGATTTATATGTGGCATGATGAAAAGCTCCTTAATGCCAATCCGGTTGCGATCGCAAATTGAGTACGATGACGCTGCATCACATTTCGATCAACCCTTGGTGAAACATCCATATTTTCAAATGGCTGAGCAACTATAGTATGAATACCAAGCTCTTCAACTAGCAGCCTGTCTAAACCATCAATCATTGCCGTCCCGCCAGTAAGTACTATATAGTCGATGTGCTCTTTACCGCTTGTGGTTAAAAACATTTGTACCGCGCGACGAACCTGCTGTAATAAAGACGTTTGGAAAGGCGCTAATACTTCAAAGGTATAATTTGGCGGTAAATCTCCTGTTGTTTTGCCAATCTCAGCTTCATCAAAACCTTTATTATAGTATGACACAATGCTATTTGTGTATTGATCCCCACCGAACACCTGATCTCGGGTATAAATGGTTTCACCACCAAGGACAACACTAACCAGCATGAGCACTGCACCAATGTCTATCATGGCAACACACTTATTAAATGCATCACTAGGAAGTTGCTGATAGTACACATCCATAGCACGGCTAAGGGCATAGCTTTCTACATCAACTACTTTCGCCGTTAAGCCCGCGCTTTCTAGCGCCCCGACTCGCGCTTCAACACTTTCTGTGCGCGCTGCTGAAAGCAGTACATTCATTTTTGTCGGATCAGCTTCATTCGTACCTAGCTTTTCAAAGTCTAGACTTACTTCATCAAGTGGGTAAGGAATAAGGCTATCAGCTTCAATTTCAATTTGTGACTCAAGCTCTGCATCTGAAAGCGTCACATCCATAAATATCACTTTGGTTATTACTGTTTGGCCAGAGACAGCAACCGCAGCAGATTTTGCTGATTTAGGTAATTTACGTTTCAATTTAGTGATAATATTGCCAATAGCTTCAATGTCTTGAATATTTCGCTCTGACATTGTCCCTTTAGGCATAGGCTCAATTGCTAAGGCCTCAAGGCGATAGCCAGTTTCCGTTTCATTCAGTAACACAGCTTTAATAGCATGCGAACCGATATCTATCCCTATCATCATCGATGATGATTTATTGAGTAATTGGCTTAACATGTGAGCAACTTGGCCTTTGTTTTAAGAATAAACAAGTTATAATTTTTATATGAAAAAATATTATTCATTTTTTAATCAATATATACTATCAGCCTACGATTCTAATTGGGAGTCCATTTAGGGAAAATATAAGTGATTTTATTCAAGCGAACTTTACAATTTATTATCATTTGCATCTTTTTGGGGCTAATTACTTTAGTAAGCCTTTATTACTATGTTAAATCTGATATCCCTAGCGTGCAAGTTTTAAAAGACGTGCAGTTACAAACTCCTATGCAGGTCTTTTCCCGCGACGGATTACTTATCAATCAATTTGGCGAAAAGCGCCGTATACCAGCAAGTATAGATGAAATTCCTCAACCGCTCATAGATGCTCTTTTAGCAACTGAAGATTCCCGATTCTATGAGCATATAGGGATAGACCCTATTGGTATTGTTCGCTCTGCAATTGTTTTAATTTCTACTGGAGAAAAGAAACAAGGTGCCAGCACTATTACCATGCAGCTAGCGAGAAACTTTTTTTTAACACGGGAAAAAGCGTATATTCGCAAAGTAAAAGAAATCTTTATTGCGTTGCACATAGAAAACTTACTCACCAAAGATGAAATACTCGCGCTTTATTTAAATAAAATTGAACTGGGTAATCGCGCTTTTGGCATTGGTGCAGCCGCACAAGTTTATTATGGTAAATCACTTAATGAATTAAACTTAGCCCAAATGGCAATGATTGCAGGTTTGCCTAAGGCCCCATCTGCATTAAACCCTATTCGCAATCCTGAGCGTGCAAAAGCCCGTCGAAATGTTGTATTAGGCCGTATGCTTGATGAAGGTTTTATCACGCAAGAAACATTTAACGAAACAACTAGCCAACCAATTACAGCTCGCTTTCATGGTGCTGAAATAGATTTATACGCCCCTTACATTTCTGAGATGGTGCGTGCAGAAATGGTCGCTCGTTATGGCTACGAACGTGCTTACAACACCGGCTTTAAAGTATTTACTAGTGTAGAGTCTGACGTACAGGCAGCGGCACAAAAAGCGCTTGTTGATAATTTACATGCGTATGACATGCGTCACGGCTATCGCGGTGCTGACATGCAGCTTTGGGATAATGAAACTCAATCCCCTCTAAGTCGTAATGAAATCCTTGAAAAATTAAAGCCACTTAATGAGATAGGGCCTCTGCTAGCTGCTGCCGTATTGGCAGTCAATGAGAAAACCGCAGAGGTATTACTCAAAAATGGCGAGCATGCCACACTTACATGGGATAATTTAAAGTGGGCACGTAAATTTATAACTCGTTATCGTCAAAGTTATGCACCTAAAACCGCCTCAGATATCTTAACTCCTGGCGATCAAATTTGGTTACGTAAAAACGATGATGCCAGCTATATTCTAAGTCAACTTCCTGAAGCCGCCAGTGCGCTTGTATCTCTTGACCCAAATGACGGTCGCATTAAAGCGATTGTAGGTGGTTATAGTTTTGAGCAAAGCCAGTATAACCGAGCAGTGCAAGCTAAGCGCCAAGTTGGTTCAAACATTAAGCCATTTATCTATTCTGCGGCTTTGGAAAATGGCTATACATTAGCCTCGATCCTCAACGATGCACCAATAAATCAATGGGACAAAAGCTTAGGGGTAGCTTGGCGACCTAAAAATAGTCCCGCAGTATATAATGGCCCTATTCGTATACGGCGTGCTCTTGCACAATCAAAGAACGTTATTTCTGTTCGTTTATTGCGTGGGGTAGGACTGCATCGCACGGCTGATCACCTACTGAAATTTGGCTTCCAAGATGATGATATCAATCGTAGTGAATCGCTCGCCTTAGGAAGTGCAGCAATCACGCCGCTTGAATTAGCACGAGGGATGAGTACATTTGCCAACGGCGGCCACCTAGTCACACCGTATTTTATCAGTGAGATTCAAGATTCAGCCGGTAACGTACTTTTCAAAGCGCAACCACAGCTTGCATGTGATCCGATTGATTTGCCTAATCAAACAGATTCGTTAGCACTCAATAGTATGGTCGATGAAACATCATCAGACGTAAATACTGCAACCCCATGTGCTCCTCGTATCATTTCAAAGCAAAACGCATTCTTAATTTCAGACGCAATGCACAGCGCAATTTGGGGCGGTGGAAGCTGGACACATAAAACGGGGTGGAGCGGCACAGGTTGGCGCGCTCAAGCATTAAAGCGCCGTGACTTATCAGGTAAAACAGGCACAACTAATGACTCTGTTGATACTTGGTTTAGCGGTTTTAATAGTAATGTTATGACCACTGTGTGGGTCGGTTTTGATAACCCTGGCAATCCATTAGGTCGCTCTACCTACAATAGTAACCTCGATAAATCGCAGATATCAGGGGCTGAGTCAGGTGCTAAAACAGCTCAACCTGCTTGGGTCGACTTTATGCGTGTAGCACTTAAAGACCAGCCTGAAGCGCCGATTGAACCGCCTGAGGGATTGGTCTCGATTCGAATAGATTTGGCAACAGGCTTACTGAGCCAAAAAAATGACTACACTAGTCGATTTGAGTATTTCGAAAAGGGCTCTGCACCAACAAAGTATGTTATGCAGCACGTTGAAAATGTATTTGAAGAAGAAACTAAAACAGAAGAAGAGCTGTTTTAAATCGCGATATAAAATCTCTGGTTAAAAAAAACGCGATATAAAATCGCTGCTACGTAAAAGAAGCGCCACAATTGGCGCTTTTTTATTGCATGCTTTTTATTTTAAATTTTGTATTAGCCAATATAAATCAGAATGCACACCTGCTGCGGTAACTTCTTTACCTGCACCAGGGCCTTGTATTACCAATGCATTATCACTATACCATTGACTGTTTATGACAAAGATATTATCGCCCGGTGTTAAATTAGCTAACGCATCACCTTGAGTGGCAAATGCCAGTCCGACTTGCGCTGTCACTTTACTATCTGCAAGTGACAAAGCACCCGTGTAGCGCAACACTTTACCCTGCTCGCTCGCTTGCTTGGCTTTATCAGCAATAAAGTTATCTAGCTGTTGTTTGTTATCTAAAAACGACTGCCAATCACCTTGTGCTAATTGCTCTGGCATCAGTGCTGTTAAGTCAATATCGTCAAGCTCTAACGTTAAACCTAACTCACGCGCTAAAATAAGTAACTTGCGCTGCATATCACGGCCAGATAAATCTTCACGCGGATCAGGCTCTGTAAAGCCCATTTGTTGCGCTTGCAATACTAAATCTGAAAATGGCACGCTGCCATCATAGCTACTACACAACCACGATAACGTACCAGAGAACACCCCTTCAATACGCGTGATTTTGTCGCCGCTATTTTGTAAATCGGCTAAAGCAAAGTTAACCGGTAAACCCGCACCAACAGAGGTGTTATAGCGCCATAATAAATTACGTTCGGCTAAATTATGGCGTAGTGCTTGATACCAATCATTATTAGCAGTCCCTGCGTATTTATTAGCACTGATCAAATGACAATCTAAGTTGACGAAATCAGGATAAAGTAAACTAAACGACTCACTGGCGGTAATATCAATCACCACTTTATGTTCGTAATCAAGTTCACCGATATGGGTTAATAAATCGCCTTGCTGATAATCAATTGCTTCGTTATCCCATTGTGTTTGCCACTGCTCCAAGCTAATGCCACTTGGGCTAAATAGCATTTGTTGAGAGCGTAATAGACCCACTAACTTCACACTGAAATGCTGCTCTAATCGATTTAACTGTTGCGATAGCTGCTCGATAAACACTTCGCCAACATTACCTAAGCCAGCAATGATCACCGCAAGCTCTTGGCCTTTATTGATTAACTTGTCGTGTAACAAGGTTAATACATCACTATCAATTGCTTGATCGGTCAATAACAAAGCATAATCAGTATCTTGGTGACTAAAGCGTGGCGCTAGACTTTGCTCACTAAGCAAAGAGGAAGCCTGTAGAGATAAATGAGCTATATCGTTACTTGGCGCGACAATGGCGCAACCATGTAAGTTTGACTCAATAATATTAGCACGACCCTGTAATTGACTTACAACTTGGTGAGTCGCATCACCTGGCACTAATAAATAAGTATCCCCTTGCTTAACAAAGTGATGCAGACTGTGTTGAATTAACTGACTCAGCTGCCCAACCTCACCAGCATTAAGTTGATCTACTCGCAGTAAATCAATGTTCTCTAGTGTGGTAATAAAACGCTTAGCTTTACTATAGCCTTCTTTCACTATTTCTGTGGCACTGGCTTCAGTATCAAAACTGCTGCGTACAACCAGCTTTATATCTGTATTTTTTAACGGTGATAATGTTTTGGCATGTAAAACTGGGTTGCCTAAACGTGCTAATAAATTTGCTTGACCACGGCACACTTTCGAATACTTAAGTGCTTTATTTACTTTACGGGGATCCGTGCTAAATACGCCTTGCGTATCGGTCCAAATAGACACTTGCTGCGCATGACAATAGCTACCTAATAGTGTGGCACTGTAA
The DNA here is from genome assembly GCF_004766475.1 of Pseudoalteromonas sp. KS88. NCBI lineage: Bacteria > Pseudomonadati > Pseudomonadota > Gammaproteobacteria > Alteromonadales > Pseudoalteromonadaceae > Pseudoalteromonas > Pseudoalteromonas sp. KS88. The sequence goes on along the minus strand of NZ_PYHV01000018.1, from coordinate 159,845 downwards.
TCACTGCCATTACGCCCTAAAGTAATGGTTTCACCTTGGCAGTCACTGGCAATAAAGCCAGTTACCACATTAACATGCTGCTTGCTTATCAAATCGATACAGGCTTGTTGGTTCTTTTGATGCAGTAGCTGTCCATCGTTTAAAGTAAATAGTTGACGCGCATCAATATCCTTTGCGGCTAAGCCTAATTGGTGTAAGTAACTTGCAAGTAATCTCGCCGACCACACTTCACCATGAGCAAGTAAAGCTGACTCCGCTAAAGTTTGCTGCTTTGCTTGTTCAGCCAATATTGCCAACTCTTGCTGTAATGAACTAAGTGCCTGCTGTTTTAGTTGCGCCGTTAGTAGCTGCTCAATCAAGGTTCGCTGGTGATTATCTAACAATAATAAAATGTCGCTAACAGCTTGAAGATCGCCCTGCTGGTAACTTTGCCACAATTTAACCAAAGTATTAGTCGTTTTGCCTGCAGCAGAAACAACAACGCAATCACCCACTTCACTATTAGCTAAAATAATATTAGCGACTGCTTGATAACGCTCGGGCGAACTTAAGCTCGAGCCACCAAATTTATGTACGATATTAACCATTATTCTTACCACAATGCCGTATGTGCAGGCGTTAATTTAAATGAGCTTGATTGTTCATCTTGCTGTTGTTTTTGCGCAGCTTGTTGAGCTACAACTTGCTCACCCTGACCCGGCTTTACTTTATTAAACACACGCTCTAAATCAGCCACTAAATCTTTAACATCTTCAATCCCTACCGAAATACGAATCAAGGTATCGCCGACTCCAGCTTCAAGACGGGCTGTAGCATCCATACCTGCATGAGTCATCGTCGCTGGGTGGCAAATTAAACTTTCAACGCCACCTAATGACTCTGCTAAGCTAAATTCTTCTAGGCTTGTTAAAAATGCTGCAGCGTCATTTACATCACCCTTAATATCAAAACTTACCATACCACCAAAACCGCGTTGTTGCTGTTTTGCTAATTCATGTTGCGGGTGCGATTCAAGGCCAGGATAATAAACTTGGCTTACATAGGGTGAGTCTTCTAAATACTGCGCTATAACAAATGCATTTTCTTGGTGCTGACGCAAACGTACATTTAACGTACGTAAACCACGTAAGGTTAAATAGCTATCAAACGGCGCGCCGGTGATACCAATATTATTCGCCCACCATGCCAATTCATCACCTAACTCTTGATTAGCTGCAATGACAGCACCGCCCACAACATCTGAATGACCATTTATGTATTTAGTCGTCGAATGCACCACAATATCGACACCAAACTCAATCGGGTTTTGCAAAGCAGGTGATAAAAAGGTGTTATCGGCACCAACAAGTGCACCGCACTGTTTAGCAATCGCCGTAATCGCTTTAATATCGGTTAGGCGTAAAATTGGATTGCTGGGTGTTTCTATCCAAATTAATTTAGGTTTAATTTCAAGTATCTTCTGATGGTTCTCAGCTTTGGTTAAATCTAATACCACCAATTTTAATAAGCCACGCTTCTCAAGCGAAGTAAATAAACGGTAGCTGCCGCCATAACAGTCATGAGGAATAACCAAAGTATCATCACTATTAAGTAACTGAGTCGCTAAATGTACTGCCGACATACCCGTAGCTGTAATAATTCCCTTAGCACCACCTTCAAGCTCAGCCAGCGTTTCCGCTAAAATATCGCGGTTTGGATTGCCGCTGCGGCCATAATCGTATTGACGTTTTGTATCAAAATCAGCAAATGAATAGGTCGTTGATAGATGTAGAGGAGGCACAACTGCACCATGATGTTTATCAGCGTCGATGCCTTTTCGTACCGCGATAGTTGCTTTATTTTTTTGACTCATAACGTCACCTACAATTAAATGGATGTTTAGACGTCTAAAAGGTTAGATGATCAACTCCCATAAGTCAAAGAATTTATGGTACAGACCTTACATTTATAGAAGTAAAGAAATTTAGCGAGCTAGATGGCTAAATAACAAGTGTTTGACTATCTTTTTTAAAACGATAGAATTTCCCGCATCTTTGCAAAGCAACTCGGCGATGCAAACAATTAATAACCTGAGGCAACGATACTTCTTATGGCTAAATGGAATGGTGAATATATTCACCCATATGCAGAACACGGTAAAAAATCAGAACAAGTGAAAAAGATCACCGTATCTATTCCACTCAATGTGCTTAAAGTTTTAACCGATGAGCGCACGCGTCGTCAAATTAATAATTTAAGACACGCAACTAACAGTGAATTACTTTGTGAAGCATTTTTACATGCGTTCACTGGTCAGCCGTTACCTAATGACGATGACTTGCGTAAAGACAACCCTGAAAAAGTACCTGAAGAAGTGAAGAAAATCATGCTTGAGATGGGGCTTGAAGTACCTGTTCTTAACGAAGATTAAGCTACATTCCTGCCTTCAGGAATTGGATACAAAAAAACCTCAGCAACTTGCGTTACTGAGGTTTTTTATTGTCAGATCGTTTTAACCTAAGCCATGTAGTTTTCAGGCATATCGATTTGCGCCACACCTGAATCAATCGCCGCTTGCGCTACCGCTTTAGCAATACGCGGTAATAAACGCGGATCCATTGGTTTTGGAATAATATACTCAGGGCCAAATTCTAACTTATCAACACCGGCAGCAGTTAACACCTCTGCAGGAACTGGCTCTTTTGCAATGCTGCGAATAGCATCTACCGCAGCAATTTTCATTTCATCATTGATTTGGCTTGCACGAACATCAAGCGCACCGCGGAAAATAAATGGGAAACATAAAACATTATTAACTTGGTTAGGGTAATCAGAACGACCTGTCGCCATAATAAGATCGCTTCGTGCACCGTGAGCTAATGCAGGATTAATTTCAGGATCTGGGTTAGAGCAAGCAAAAATAACGGGCTTGTCAGCCATTAACTTTAAGTCTTCAGGCGCTAACAAGTTCGGCCCTGACACACCCACAAATACGTCAGCGTCAGCAATAACGTCTTGCAAAGTACGCTTATCAGTATTGTTCGCAAACAATTGTTTATATTCATTAAGATCATCACGACGCGTGTGAATTACGCCCTTGCGATCAAGCATATAAATGTGCTCACGAAGCGCACCACATTTAATTAGCAATTCCATACATGCAACGGCAGCCGCGCCTGCACCTAAACAAACAATAATCGCATCTTCAATGTTTTTTCCTTGAACTTCTAAAGCATTGATCATCCCTGCAGCAGTTACAATCGCAGTACCGTGCTGGTCGTCATGAAATACTGGGATGCTGCAACGCTCAATCAACGCTTTTTCAATCTCAAAACACTCAGGTGCTTTAATATCTTCGAGATTGATGCCACCAAACGTATCAGCAATATTCGCTACGGTGTTAATAAAGTCTTCAGTCGTGCGATGCTTAACTTCAATATCAATTGAATCCAAGCCAGCAAAGCGTTTAAACAACAACGCTTTTCCTTCCATAACCGGTTTTGAAGCCAAAGGGCCCAGGTTGCCAAGTCCTAAAATGGCTGTGCCATTTGTGATAACCGCAACCATGTTGCCTTTACCTGTATACTTATAAGCATTAGCGGGATCCGCTGCAATTTCACGAACAGGTTCAGCAACACCAGGGCTGTATGCTAAAGCGAGATCTTTAGCGGTTTCAGCCGGCTTAGTAAGTTCAATGCTGATTTTTCCTGGAACGGGATGGGCATGGTAATGTAGTGCTTGTTCACGAAAGTCTGACATAACGCGATTTTATCCTGCAAGTAAGTTAAATTAAGTGTGAGAGAGCAGTTCTATATCTTTAATTGAGAACAATACCGATATTATAATTAAATTCAAGCAATATCAGGTCTATCCTGTTATAAGCTATATCAGTTGATTTTATGCGTTTTGTCAGCATTTTTAGTAAATAATTCTAAAAACTCATCTTTAAAACATCATTAAAGCATCAAAAAACCTAACTTAAATTGAATAAATATCCAACATTCACTAACTAGGTTATGAGAAGACGCTTATCACGAACATTTCCCGACGATAACAACAAATCACCATGATTTAGCTTCTTTTAGTTACAAAAGGTATTATTAAACGTTGTATTATTTAATCAATATAGTGAATAAAAAACAGTTTGTCTGTTGGTCTAAAACTATAATCATTATAAAAAATAGAAATACTTAAAGAACTAAAATAAATACGAGGTGCAGTTGAGGGTGGCAACAAAGCCGTACAGAATGGAATATTTGCCCAATTTAAGCTGCGATTCTTAATAAAGCTTACGTAATACAATGCTCTGTTTTACAGGCACAAAAAAAGCACCCTAAGGTGCTTTTCTCAACACAAAAGCAGAAATTACTTGCTGCTAAGTGAACCGAAACGCTTGTTAAAGCGATCAACACGGCCACCTGTGTCTAGAATCTTTTGCTTACCAGTGTAAAACGGGTGACACGCAGAACATACGTCTAAGTGGATGTCTTTACACAAAGTAGAACTTGTTTCGAATTTATTTCCGCATGAACACGTTGCTGAAATTACTTCGTACTTAGGGTGAATACCTTCTTTCATAGAAACCTCTAGTTAAGGCCGCATCGCTCTCCAAACCCGAAGTCTGGCACCATACGTCGTTTAAATCAAAATAATTGGACGCGTATTCTAAGCAACAACCCCGCTCGCTACAAGCTTTAAATACGTTTTTTGCTAATAAAATGAGCAAAAACTTTAATCGGCTTATTTGCTGATAGGTTTTTTATCGTAACTTTAGTACATTAGCAATCTTGTTGATTGTTGTTGAGTTGCTATGAGTTTTGTTGAAGTTGCTATAAAAGTCCCGCTACAGCGAACTTTTGATTACAGCCTACCGGAACAACTTAATGGTTTATCGGGCACACCGAAGGTCGGTTCGCGGGTTATTGTGCCATTTGGTAATCAAAAAAAAGTCGCTGTCGTCCTAGCACTTAAAAATAATACAGACGTACCAGCCGAAAAAATTAAAGCACTCTTAGAGGTAATTGATGATGAGCCTATTTTGTCTGCTCAACATCTTGATTTATTGCGCTTTACTGCTCGCTATTATTGCTACCCATTAGGCGAAACAATACACATCGCGCTACCTGGCGCATTACGCCAAGGCGAATGTCCTGATAAGAGTAGTATCAACATGGTCGCCTTGACTGAAAAAGGTGCCAAACTTCCCTCTTTAAAGGCAAAAAGCCAACTAGGACTTTTAAAACAATTAGCCGAATCAGGAAAGTCCTCACTCACCGAATTAAAAGCCTTGGGGTTTAATAAAAAAACCATTGATAGTCTGCTCAGCAAAGAGCTGATTAACCAAAGTATTGAACACGATAACCAATGGCAGCAACAAGCACCAAAAATCGGTACCAAACCTGTATTAAACAAAGAGCAAGCTGTTGCCTGCACTTCAATAAACCAAAGCACAGGTTTTAATAGCTTTTTACTTGAAGGTGTCACCGGCAGTGGTAAAACCGAGGTGTACTTACAATGCCTAGAAGAAGTATTAAAACGGGGCGAGCAAGCACTGGTATTAGTACCTGAAATTGGCTTAACACCACAAACCGTAAACCGCTTTCGTCGCCGCTTTGTTGATACCCCAATCATGCTTTGGCATTCAGCCCTAACTGATAACGAACGCTTACAAACGTGGCGCTTTTGCGAAAAAGCCAGCTGCGCTATTGTTATAGGAACTCGTTCAAGTATATTTTTACCCTTTTTGAAACTCGGTATGATCATTGTTGATGAAGAGCATGATAGTTCATTCAAACAACAAGATACCTTGCGCTATCATGCCAGAGACCTAGCAGCATATCGTGCTTTTCAACATAAAATCCCTTTGGTATTAGGCTCGGCTACACCCGCACTAGAAACCCTGCACAAAGCGATTAATGGTAAGTACCAACTGTTAAGCCTAACGCAGCGCGCGCAAACCAGTACAGATAATAAATTTCAGCTGTTAGATATGAAAGGCCAGCCTGATCAAGCCGGTATTGCCCATGCAAGCCTTGCTACAATGCGCCAGCATTTAAATCGTGGTAAGCAAGTAATGGTGTTTTTAAACCGCCGTGGTTTTTCACCTACGCTAATTTGCCATGAATGTGGCTGGCTTAGTGAATGCTCGCGTTGCAGTACCAGCGCGACGTTTCATAAAGCCATAGGGCAAATGATTTGCCATCACTGCGGTGAGCAAGAGCGTGTACCACATCAATGCCCTGACTGCGGCAGCACACAAATATTTCCAAATGGTAAAGGCACTGAGCAAATAGAAGAATTTTTAACGAGCGAATTTGCCGATACCCCCATTAGCCGTATTGACAGAGATTCGACGCGCCGTAAAGGCAGCTTGGAAAAAGCCTTAGATGATATCAATCAAGGTGGCGCCCGGATTTTAGTAGGCACTCAAATGCTGGCTAAAGGTCACCACTTTCCCGATGTTAGCTTAGTGCTTATTTTGGATGTAGACAGCGGCCTTTATTCCTGTGATTTTCGTGCTACTGAGCATTTAGCTCAACTGGTTACACAAGTGGCGGGGCGCGCTGGACGAAGCGGAGAGCCCGGCCATGTTTTATTACAAACGCACTTTCCTGAGCATCCACTATTGCAAGACTTGGTCAACAACGGTTACCAAGACTTTGCCCGCTTTGCTTTGCAAGAGCGTGAAGATGCAGAGCTTCCCCCAATCACTAATATGGCGATTGTAAGGGCGCAAGGGCATAACGTAAAACAGGTGGTGGATTTTTTAACTGATTTAGTTCCAGTGCAAGGTGTAAGTGGTATACAATTGCTGGGTCCAATTCCTGCACCACTTGAAAAGATAGCAGGAAAATACCGTTTTCAATTACATATTCAAGCGCTTGATCGTCAACAATTACATCAATATCTCGCGCAAATGATAGATTATTTAAGCACCAGTAAATTAGCACAGAAAGTGCGCTGGAGTTTAGATGTCGACCCAATCGATATGATTTAAGGTTAGAGCTTTAAACACACATGGCACAACACGATTTTATTAATAAAAAGCCGGGTAACCGCAACAGTAAAAAACAACCAACACCGAAAAAGCCTTTTCCGATTTTATTAGTCCTTGTGACTCTGGTTTTAGTAGGCGGGTTTTGTTTTGGACTTTGGTATGTAAAAACCAATGCCGATCCTAAACTTGTTGAACAACAAGCAAACCCCACTAAAAAGATTGAAAAGGTTGAACCTGCCAAACCGCGACCGCCTGAATTTATTAAAGAAATAAAAGAGCATGAAGTACAAGTTGAAGTAAAAGAGCTTGAACAAAAAGGCCCCTACGTTATGCAGTGCGGATCATTTAGAACCCGTGCTCAAGCCGAAACACTCAAAGCAAAAATAGCCTTTGCAGGACTCATTGCCGAAGTACGTGAAACCACAGGCACCAATGGCATTTGGTATAAAGTACGCTTAGGTCCTTATAAAACAAAGCGTTTAGCCGAAAGCGACAAAAACAAACTTAAGCGCAGCAAAATAATGGGCTGTGGAATTTGGCTTTGGACTTGATTTTAATCCATTAACCCATATTAACTCCTCATCAATCGTTTTTTACGAGTCGCCCCTGTGACTCGATGATGAGGAATAACATGACTACTATTGTAAGTGTACGTCGCGACGATAAAGTCGTCATTGGTGGCGATGGCCAAGTTTCACTTGGTAACACCGTAATGAAGGGCAATGCCCGCAAAGTTCGACGCCTTTATAATGGCAAAGTAATCGCTGGTTTTGCCGGCGGTACTGCTGATGCCTTTACCCTATTCGAACGTTTTGAAAGCAAACTAGAAATGCACCAAGGTAACCTCACCAAGGCTGCCGTTGAAATGGCAAAAGACTGGCGTAGCGATCGTGCCCTTCGTAAACTCGAAGCCTTGCTTGCAGTTGCAGACGAAACAGCTTCTTTAATCATTACAGGTAATGGCGATGTCGTACAGCCTGAAAATGACCTAATCGCTATTGGCAGCGGTGGTAACTTTGCGCAATCAGCCGCAACTGCATTACTTGAAAACACCGACCTAAGCGCCCGTGATATCGTAGAAAAAAGCCTCACTATTGCAGGCGACATTTGCGTATTCACTAATAACTTCCAAACTATCGAAGAATTGTAATAGGAATCGCTATGTCTGCTATGACTCCAAGAGAAATCGTTCATGAACTTGACCAACATATTATTGGTCAAGCTAAAGCCAAAAAAGCCGTCTCTATTGCGCTTCGTAATCGCTGGCGCCGTATGCAATTAAACGACGACTTACGTGCTGAAGTCACCCCGAAAAATATCTTAATGATTGGGCCTACCGGTGTGGGTAAAACTGAAATTGCGCGCCGTTTAGCAAAACTTGCTAACGCGCCATTTATCAAAGTTGAAGCCACTAAATTCACCGAAGTAGGTTATGTCGGTAAAGAAGTTGAAACCATCATTCGTGACTTAGTCGATGTGTCGATTAAAATGACGCGTGAACAGCAAACTAAAAAGTTTAAGCACCGCGCTGAAGAAGCCGCAGAAGAGCGCATTTTAGACGCCCTATTGCCACCAGCGAAAGACTCATACGGTGAAGCTCAGCGTGATGACAACTCATCTACACGCCAAACGTTTCGTAAAAAGCTTCGCGAAGGTCAGCTAGACGACAAAGAAATTGATATTGATGTTGCTCAAGCGCAACCTAATGTTGAGATCATGTCGCCACCGGGCATGGAAGAAATGACCAACCAGCTGCAAAGCATGTTCCAAAACATGTCATCTGATAAAAAAGCGAAACGTAAGCTGAAAATCAAAGAAGCGTTTAAACTATTAGCCGAAGAAGAAGCTGCTAAATTAGTAAACCCTGAAGAGCTTAAAGAACAAGCTATCTTTGCGGTTGAGCAAAACGGTATTGTGTTTATCGATGAGATAGACAAAATCTGTAAGCGTGGTGAATCATCAGGTCCAGACGTAAGCCGTGAAGGCGTACAACGCGACTTACTACCATTGATTGAAGGTTCAACTGTTAACACTAAACATGGCATGGTTAAAACCGATCACATGCTATTTATTGCCTCTGGTGCATTCCAAATGTCAAAACCATCTGACATGATCCCAGAGCTTCAAGGTCGCTTACCAATTCGTGTTGAGTTAGAAGCACTCACAGCTGATGACTTCAAACGCATTCTTACCGAGCCTCATGCATCGCTTACCGAGCAGCAACGCGAACTTCTTAAAACTGAGAAAGTGAATATAGAGTTTGCCGATGATGCTATTGAACGTATTGCAAAAGCAGCGTGGCAGGTAAACGAAAAGACCGAAAATATCGGTGCTCGTCGCTTACATACTGTGATGGAAAAACTAATGGAAGAAATTTCATTTGATGCTTCTGAGCAAGCAGGTTCAAATCTTGTGATTGACGCCGCTTATGTTGAAAAACATTTAGGCGCATTAGTTGAAGATGAAGACCTAAGCCGCTTTATTCTTTAATTTTCAAACTAGGATCTAGGGCCTAGGTTCTAGGTTCTAGATTCTAGGTTCTAGGTTCTAGGTTCTAGGTTCTAGGTTCTAGGTTCTAGGTTCTAGGTTAATCACAAAGGTATAACAATGAAACAAGTGATCAAGGTACACCATCATACCGTTAGCAAAACCCTTGATGTTTATTTTGATGACGACTCAACATGCACTTTCAGCAGTGAGTTTTTACGTGTTCACTCCCCTTCTGCCGAAGTACAAGGCCATGGCAATGAGCCAATGAAGCTAGTACTGGGTAAATCACAGGTTGGCATTAGTAAAATAGAGCCTGTTGGCCACTATGCTATTAAGCTCATTTTCGACGACAACCACAACAGCGGCTTATTCAGTTGGAGCTACTTCTCGCACCTACAAGCTAACCATGATGAGTTATGGCAAACCTATCAACAACGTGTCACAGAGCATCAAGCGAGTAAAGATAGCGTACCAATAAAGTTTGTGCCTTGATTTAGCTGCGAGCTTTAATTAGTTATGCCTTAGGCCGAACGACATAATTCATACTAGCCAGCGAAACTAGTCGAGAAGGTGCGAGCTAAGTAACAAAGAAAACTTACCCCCAGAGCAATTAATAATTACTCCCTGTCATTTTAGGCCGATTCGAAAACACCTGTTTTGCTATTAACTTCTTACACCCTACTTTTTGCAAAAATTTGTAAGTGTGTTATTCATAGATTGGTAAAAACGAGCACGTTTAATTTAATTAAAAGGTGGTGTATTTCAATTTACAAAGTTTGATATCTGCTCTAAACAATTATACTCAGGATTTGATATTGTACTTAACTTACTGACTTTTCTTATTCTCGGCGCACGACTATTTTTATCAGCGGAAATAAAACCTACCACCTTTAAGTCCTTATACAAACAATGTTTTATAAAGCCCTCAGAATACTCACCCAAGAATGGGAATACTAAATATTCGGATGCAACAATGTTTGCTGTAATTTGGTCTTGGTAAAATCCATCACCTACATAAAATGCCGTTAGGCTTATTTTATTCGTTAGCAAACTATCTTTATTTTCAAATAGCTTAATCCAAGTTATGGCTTGAACCTCAAATTGCTCATTTTGCGCATATGCATTCATTACTAAACATGCCAAAAGCATTATAAGAAATATTTTTTTAACTTTAACCATATTTTTGACTCCTGCCGTTAGTGACAGTATTTGCTTGATGACTAACTGATAACTGGCAGCCTAACTTTTTTATACGTTTTATTACACTTTGGGCAAAAGAGGTCTAAATCAAATTTATAATTTACACATTGAAAAAAGAAACCATATATTTTGCTACCAAGTTTTATAAAGGTAAGCAAAAATGCCGTCGCAATCATTAAGCTAAGCTCATACATTCCAGCCTGTTCAAGAGCCCAATCAATGACAAGCTCAACGATTAAAAGTACAACTACTTTTTCGTGTTTTTTAATCGCTGCAAACATGAGAACTGTAAAAGCAATAAAACGAGCAAAACTTTGCGATTCCTCGGCTAAGAAAGCCACAATTCCAATGGGTATAGCTAAACAAATGCTAAGAAAGATAAACCCAATCATGTCTATTTTTGACATCCAAAAATGTACTTTGAAGTCTTTTTTAACCGCACACTGATTACACTTTAGCAATGAGGCTCCAATTAACTGGTTTATCGTCGAGGAATAAAACTGAGAGTAACCTTTAACTTAAAAATAGAAAAGAGTACAAACAAAAAAGCCATAAGTTTCAAGCAACTCAGGGCTGCTTAAAACTTATGGCTTATAACTTTAAAGCTGACGGCTGACGGCTGACGGCTAAACCTTAAACTTATCTATCGCTTGATGCAGTACTTTCGCTTGCTCTGATACTTCTTCACTGGTTTGTGCGTTCGTTGTGGCATGAGTCGACGCATCTTCTGCAATATCACGAATACGTACTACATTTTTATTCACTTCTGACGCCACTTGGCTTTGCTCGTCAATGGCTGCTGCAATATGGGTACTCATATCCATAATTGTTTGTACATCTTCGGTAATTGAGCCCAGTAATTCACCCGCTCTAGTGGCTTGTTCAGCGCTCTCACCACCTTGTGTACGGCAGCGTTGCATTATGCTTACCACTTCTTGCGTACGACCTTGTAGCGTTGAAATAATACTTTCAATTTCTTTCGTGGATTCTTGCGTACGTTGGGCAAGTGAACGCACTTCATCTGCAACCACCGCAAAGCCTCGACCTTGTTCGCCTGCGCGAGCTGCCTCTATGGCTGCGTTAAGGGCAAGTAAGTTTGTCTGCTCGGCAATACCACGTATTACGTCAAGAACCGACCCAATGGTTTCACCGTCTTTTTCTAGCTGAGATACAACTGCAGACGCATCACCTAATGAATTAGATAACTGGTTAATATGATTAACTGTTGATTCTACTTCTGAACGACCTTTCTGCGCATTCAGATTGGTTGATTCAGCTTTTTTAGCTGCGGCTTCTGTGTTGTGTGAAATATCTTGAATCGTTGCCTGCATCTCTGTTGCAGCCGTTGCTACCATATCAGCTTCATGCAGTTGCTCTTGCATACCAGAACTAGTTGCAGCGGTTGTTTCTGATAAGTTGCCTGTGGCAATATTCAGTGTGGTCAACGCCGTATTTACTTCATAAATTAGCTTTTTAAAATCACCAATTAAGCTATTAAAGTCTACGGTCATTGTAGTTATTTCGTCTTTACCTGTTTCTTCAATAAATAAGCTTAGGTCGTTGTTACGCCTGATATCATTTATTGTGTGATACACGCGCTCAATAGGCTGGATAATTGAACGGCTAGTAAAGTACACCAATAGCATAACAATTAGCCCTGCAATACTAAAAATAGCAATTGCCAACATTTGCACTCTATCGGCGGTATCAGTAACTTGTTGCTTTGTTGCACTGGTTATTCTAGATACAACTTCGTCGCTTTTCTTTACACTTACTCTCATTTTACCGAGCGCGCCAGAGTCAAGATCTAGACCGAGTGACTTTTGTGCATCCACCAATGCTGTAAATTTGCTTTCATAACTACTTAACAACGATACTAATTCATTACGAGTACTACTATTAATACTTGAGCTTTTAATTTGCTGCTCAAGGTCATTCGCTATACCTTCAAAGCGCGATAAATACTTTATATCCAAACGCAGCATAAAGTCTTTTTCAGCGCGGCGAAGTTGTAACATTAAGGTAAGTAATTGATAGTTATCTTGCTCATTTAACAGAGTTTCTATCTGGTGTACTGCACTTCGTAGCTCACCATACAGCGCATCTTTTGGGTGCAAACCAATTGCTCTTTGAAATTCAACTACGACCTGAAAATCATCGTAGTATTTTTGAGCTAGCACTCCAAATTGATTCACATCCGCAGTCGCTATCCCTAACTCGTTTGATAATACCTTTAGTTTGTCTAGCTTAACTTGAAGCTGCTGATACTCTTTATCAAACAACGCTAATTTAGATTCATCTTTATAAAATAAGAAGTCTTTTTCGTATTTGCGCATTGATAATTCATGAATATCTAGCTCCTCCGCATACTGAATAGTTTCATTTAATTTCAGCATGACTCTTGCTTCATAAATGATGATAAATAACATAACTATCATTGCTAAACCAACAACGAGCGCATTAATTTGTAGCCGACGCTTTATCGTCAAGTTTTGGAGAATTGTCATCTACTGCAGCCTTTTAGTTAGGGTCACTAGATTTTCTAGTAAAGTGTTTAACCTATAGTGTAGATTATCCCACGAATTTATCACTATTCACTACAAAAAAATGTGTCCGATTACAATTTAGCACACTGATTTCCATAAGCTTTGATGTAGTTTTTCTGTATTTTCCCATTGTTTATCTACCAACCAATTAACTAATGGCTTAGGGTCACTGGGAAAGTTAATCCGCTTATGCGCTTTGCTCACAATCCACTCATCTAACGCACAGGGGTTTAAGTAACGCATAACATGCGCAGCATTCATTGCTAATAATGTATGTGCATTTGCATCTTGCTCAAATTGCCCAGCTAACGGTTTTAGCAACAATTTTTTACCCAATTTAAGGGCTTCACTTGATAGCTCAAACCCAGCATTTGCAATAACTCCGCTGGTGTTAGCTAAATCATTTAAAAAGCCACTGCGTGATGGCTTACGCAAATGTATATGCCCTTGAGAACTATTTTGTGCGCTGGGGTGGTAGCAATAAAATTCTTTATCAGGAAAGTCTTTTAAGTAGTCTATAACGCTTGCAAGCTCTTCAAAGGGTAAATAGACCAACACCTTATTATCTATACTCACTGGGTTATTATGCCAATGACTGGCAATAAAAGGAGGTATAATATTATCTGCAAACGGCTGCCAATGGACGCCTAAATATATATTTGCAGGTGCATAATAACGAATTAAAGACCGATGCAGCAAAGCATTACCAGTCATAGGTACCTTAGGTGATAAAAAAGCTGCTTGGTGGCTCATGCCAATAACAGGCACGCCTTGTCGCTTGGCAGCCCAAGCTGAAACAGGTTCAAAGTCATTAAAAACAAAATCATAACCAGATACATCGAGCTGCTTTATGTCATGCACCAGCTTACATAATTTGGCATTTTTTACTGTGTCATAGCTTTTAATTTTGCCGTTTTGTGTCGAAAAAGATAAACCATGAAAGCGCCGGTAATCTGAAAACTCTTCCATGTCAAAATAGTCTTGTTCTGCGCGACCTGAAAAAACATAATCAACGTCAATTCCCATTTCAGAAAATGCATTCGCCATCACGCGCGCGCGGGTGATATGCCCATTACCAGTCCCTTGAATGCCATACAGTATTCTCATAGGTAACCCACCAACAAAATAGCCGTTAAACCACAACTTGCTCCCATTAAGGCCCCAAGCACAACATCAGCAGGAAAATGGACACCCAAAACAACGCGAGAAGCAGCAACACCACTTGCCCAAGCGAACCATAAACCAATTAAGTCAGGAAAATAATGCGTAAGTATAATGGCAACTAAAAATGCACCTGCGCTATGACCAGAGGGCAAACTAAATTTATCACTTGGAATTATATAAGCACCTTTGACTAAACAATCACAAGGGCGAATTCGCGCAAAACTTTTTTTCGCTACAAAGTAAATAGGCCTTTCAATCACAAAGCCCAGCAACAAAGTAATCGACAACATTTGTAGCTGCTGCGCCTGCCCAAACCAACCACATGCCAGAGCTAACACTACATATAAGCCTCCATCGCCACTTTTTGATAACCCCAAAGCAGAGTTTTTTAGCCATGTTGGTGAGTTACCATTAAATAGCTTTAGAAATAAGTGTTCATCCAACTGTGCCATTTTTTTAAATATGTTGTACTGACTCATGGTGTGACCCTTTTTTATACAATATTTTTAGCATAGGCGCTCAAAATAACAATTGGGTGACGCTTTTAAGACACTAATATTGCTTTTCCTGATTTAGCACAATTGCTGCTTAAAAATAGGCCAATTAACTACCATTAAGTCGTTGTTATTGCATTTAAGAGAGGTATACTGAGAACTCGCTCTTATATCTTTTAGAAGGATAGAAAAATGGATTACAGCACCTCTGATTTATGTGACCACTTCGCCGATGTGGTTGATGTGCTCGAACCTATGTTTATCAATTTTGGTGGACGTCACAGTTTTTGCGGCCGAATCAAAACCGTTAAATGTTTTGAAAATAATGAATTGATCAGGGAAATCCTGAGCGAAGACGGTGATGATTGCGTTTTACTTATTGATGGCGGTGGCTCAACACGCCGCGCACTAATTGATATTGAATTAGCGGAATTGGCTGTTCAGAACAACTGGCAAGGTATTATTGTTTATGGCGCAGTTCGCCATGTTGACGAACTTGAAGAAATTGATTTAGGTATTCAAGCCATTGCGTCAATTCCTGTAGCAGCTGATAGCCAGGGAGCTGGAGAAGACGGCATTGGTGTTAATTTTGCTGGCGTTTCATTCTTTGATGATGATTTTGTCTATGCCGATAGCACAGGTATTGTATTATCTGCAGAAGAGCTTGAGCTGGAAGTCGTAGAATAATAAATGACTGACTATTTACATATCTACGACGAAGCGACTGTTAAACCTTGGTGTAGCAGTCGCTTGAATGAAAAAAAAGCCTGGCAATCTATTGCTCTTTTAGACACCCAAGTTAATCCTTTACAAGCACTGCAAGATGCCGCCCAATTTGGTATTAAATATGTACTTGTGGGTGTTTGCGAAGATATAGGCCCACGTGCAAATTTAGGTAATGAGGGAGCAACTGATGCCTGGCATGCATTCATAAAACGTTTTCTAAATCAGCCTGACAATCAATTTTTAGCCAACGAAAAAGTCTTATTACTTGGCGAAGTAGCAGTTGAAGACCTTTGCAAAGCTGCTGCGCATTTAGACAACAAAATACCTGAGCAACTAGGTCAATTGCGCGACTACTGCGAACAAATAGACAGTCGTGTAGAGCATGTTTTAAGCTTAATATTTAATGCAGGCCTTGAGCCTATTATTATTGGTGGCGGCCATAATAACTGTTTAGGAATTATTCGCGCTTTAAGTAAGCATAAAAATAAGCCTATTAACGCAATTAATTTTGACCCCCACGCCGACTTTCGTGACTGTGAAGGGCGCCATTCAGGTAATGGATTTCGCTATGCGTATAATGAAAAACACCTGCACAATTACCATGTTATCGGCTTGCATGAACTAAAGAATAACCAAGCGATTCTGGATGCACTAGCCGAGGCAAACTTTCATTATGATAGTTATCAATCCTTACAAGTTAGACGCGAAAAGTCGTTAGCAGAAGCCTGCCAACAGGCACTTGATACGCTTTGCGATCACCCGCTTGGCATTGAAGTGGATTTGGACAGTATTTCACTTATGCCAGTTAGTGCTTATACCAACTGCGGTTTTAGTGTGAGTGATGCTGAACATTTTGTACATCTAGGGGCAAGTAGGCCTAATAGCTGTTACTTGCATTTATGTGAAGCAGCCCCAAACCAGCACCCTAGCGGTTTAAAAGCAGGTTTAAATGACGCAGCTCAAATAATAACGGCGCTGGTTAACGCCTACTTACAAGCAAAAGAGAGTTAATCTCTTTTGCTTGAGCACTTTTTATGAATGCTCTATTTGCCATTGTTTCAACCACGTGATCATACCGACACTGCTTAATGGGTGGCTGAAATAATAACCCTGAGCCGCAAATACGTTAAGACTATTGGCAAAGTTTAATTGCTCTTGTGTTTCAACGCCCTCACAGATAACTTTACTATTTTGTTGATTGTGCATTTCAACCATACCGCTTACTAAGCTTCGTATGTGCCCTTGTTGACTAAAGTCTGCCGTTAACGAAGGCGCCACTTTTACATATTCTACAGCCAAATTTGGCAGTTTAGCTAGCCATACAGGGCTATCGCCAAGGCCATCTACGCACATTTTTACACCTTGACTACTTAACCGTGCAACCATTGCCTTACCTTGTGCATCTAAGTTTAAAAACACCTCTAGTGGGCATTCTATAATTAAGTCTCCAGGCAATAGTTTATGTTCATTAAAGACCTGATCAATAAAGGATATAAACTCTTCATTTAGCATTTCAGAGCCAAATACATTAATGCTCAATGGCATTTTTATCCCTTCCATGCGCAGCGCCATTATGAGCTCAGCCGCCCTTTCAATAACAAACTCAGCTAACGGGTAAGCTAATCCCGCAATGCGAATATCATCAATAAACCGATTGGCTGACAAAATACCTTGCTTGGGATGCTGCCAACGTAGTAGTAATTCTAAAAATTCAATATTCTCATCTGCGCTACGTATAATAGGTTGAAAATAAAGCTCCAATTCACTTGAAAAATCAATACTAGCCAGTTCTTTAAGTCGCGCTTGTTGCTCTAATCGCTCTACCATCATGTGCTGTTGATACGCGACTATTTGCTTATTTGGCTGGCTATCGAGTGCTAAGTAAGCATGCGATATTAAACTATCAAAGCTGACTTCATCCGTGTCGCACTTTACAAAACTGGCCCGCGCCTTAACTTCAATCGTACAGTTAGCCACATTAAAAGGCTTGAGTGTTGCGCCGAGTATTCGGTCGATTAATTGCTCATGCAGATGATTTTGGTTATCTAAGCTGCAAATAAATGCAAAGTTTAAACCGCCTAGGTGCGCTAGCTTTTCAGAGCTACCTAGACTGACAACTTCATCGAGCATTAAAAGCTCTTTAATTCTATTTGCCGATTGCGCCAGCAGTAAATCACCAAAATCCCGCCCAATATGCTGATTAACCTCTGCAAATCCTTCTAATCGAATAATGACAAGTGCGCCCATGTGAGGGGCCTCTTCTCGCCAATGATAAAAGTAAGCTTGTAATTGCGCACGATTAGGAAAGCTAGCGAGGGGTGATAGTGTTAGCGCATGTTCATTTACTACGGCATTTGGCTCAATGTCATCCGCAGGCTCTTCATCAATAAAATACCCTGAGCTGGCAAGGATTAATGTTGCAACAACGAGCCAATGTATTGGCAAGGCAACTAACCCATTAGCAGCGTACAAGATCAAAAAACAAAGTGCGGCGGCAAAACTAATACTGAGCATAGTCCAGTTATTTTGCTTTGATACGAGCCATACATGGGTAACGGTCGCTAACACTAAGAGTAATTCTATGTAGGGAGGATGGAAGCTTAATAATGCTAGCGCAATAAAAGCATTAATAATATAACTTAGTCGCAGAGTGGCTTGTTTAGCAACGCATAAAGCACACACCATCGACATAAGAACAGCCCCGCTTAAAAAAACGGGTACTTGTGTATTTGTAAATAAAGCACTCCCTGCTACCGATTCAAATCCAGTATTTGTAAATAGTACGAGTAAAGACATTAAGTAAATACAACATAGGGTAGGTCTAATTAAGTCTACCTAATATCCACAGATTTAACAGTTTATTTACGCCCAATTGATAACTTAATTGTGCTGGGTGAGATATTTGCCAATGAGCAATGTCGGCTCGCATACCCACTTTAAGTATTCCACGGTCTTTTAAACCCAGTGCTGTAGCCGCATTGCGAGTGACTCCCGCCAAGGTTTGCGCCGGTGTTAAGCGAAACAATGTACACCCCATATTCATCATTAATTGCAAAGAACACAATGGCGATGTTCCCGGGTTAAAGTCTGTTGATAATGCAATTGGCACATTGTGCTGTTGCAATAAAGCAATGGGGGGTTGTTTTGTTTCACGTAAAAAATAGAACGCTCCAGGTAAAAGTACAGCCACAGTGCCAGCTGCTGCCATTGCTTTTACTCCCGCTTCGTCTAAATATTCGATATGATCCGCTGATAAGCCTTTAAATTCTGCCACCAGCTCAGCACCTTGTTGGTTTGATAGTTGTTCCGCATGACATTTTACAGGTAGGTTGTGTTTGCTCGCGGCTTCAAATACACGACGAGTCTGATCATTGCTAAAGCCCACGTTTTCACAAAATACATCGACTGCATCAGCTAAATTTGCTGCAACAACTTGTTCCAACATCTCGTTGCAAACAAGCTCTATGTATTCATCACTTTTACCTTTATATTCGAGCGGTAATGCATGCGCGCCAAGAAATGTTGTTTTGATATCAACTGGGTGGTTTTCGCCAAGTAACCGAGCAACTTCAAGGATTTTTACTTCATTCTCGCAATCAAGTCCGTAACCAGATTTAATTTCAACGGTTGTCACACCCTCTGCGTAAAGTGCATTTAATCTGTCTTTTGCCAGCACGAATAACGCTTCGTGGTCAGCCTCACGAGTCGCTTTTACGGTACTCGCAATCCCGCCACCTTGAGCTGCGATTTGCTCGTAGCTCACACCTTGTAATCGTTGCTCGAATTCTTCTGCCCGCGAGCCTGCAAATACCAAGTGTGTATGACAATCTATTAATCCTGGTGTAAGCCATTGGCCTTTGGCCGATATCGTCGGTGTTGCAAAAGCATCAAACGTGGGTAAGTCAGTTTGCTTTCCAAGCCAAGCGATATGACCATCTTTAATCGCTAAGGCGGCATTTTCAATTGCACCATAAGTATCATCAATGTCGCCATCCATCGTAGCAACATTGGCGTCTGTGATTAATAAATCCCATTCATGAGATGACGTATCTGCAATTGAATTCATGTGAGCACCCTTAATAATGTTTTTTATAGTTTAACAAGCCATCTTGTATATACAAGGTAATTGTGTCATCTTATATTTAACAAGCAATTCACAAGTAGTGTTTTTAAACTAATGACGACGCCAAAATTCGCACAAATAAAGCAATTCATTGTTGATAATATTCGCTCTGGCGCATGGCTTGAAAACCAACGCGTGCCGTCTGAAAATGAGTTAGCAGAGCAGTTCAGTGTTAGCAGAATGACTGCACGACGTGCTTTAAGTGAATTGACTGAGGCAGGTATTCTCACCCGAAGCCAAGGGCTTGGAACCTTTGTTGCCAGCTTTAAGTCGCAATCGTCATTGCTTGAAATTAAAAATATTGCTGACGAAGTGAAGGCACGTAATGGTAATTATAGCTGTACCGTGTTGGTACTTGAGTCTATCAACGCGCTAGCACCTATTGCAATTGCACTGGGTGTTGAAGCCGATAGCGTTGTTTATCGCAGTGTATTAGTGCACAACGAGAACGATCAACCGTTACAAGTTGAAGAACGTTTTGTAAACCCTTCACTGGCAAGCAGCTATTTACAACAAGATTTTACTCACTTGACGCCACACGAATACCTATCAAGTGTTGCACCACTGACTGAGGCACGTCATACCGTTGAGGCCATTATGCCTACCAGTGAAATGTGTCAGTGGTTAAATTTATATCATGAAGAGCCTTGCTTACAGGTTATACGCCGTACTTGGTCATCGCATGGCATAGTTAGCTTTGCTCGTCTCGTATCTCCAGGCAGTAAATACCGTCTTGGTGGGCACTTAACATTTAAAAAATAATCTAAATATCAATGAAATGCGCTTAACTGCGTATTTTTTGAAATCAAATAGCTTGTATATACAACAGGAGCATATTATGAATAATAGACTTGACGAATCGCGTATTATCCGCGCCCCGCATGGTGATAAAATCAGTGCTAAAAGCTGGCTCACCGAAGCGGCTAAACGTATGCTAATGAACAACCTCGATCCTGAGGTTGCTGAACACCCTCATGCACTTGTTGTATATGGTGGTATTGGCCGTGCTGCGCGCGATTGGCCATGCTTTGATAAGATCATCGAAACATTAGACCGACTTGAGGACGACGAAACCCTGTTAGTGCAATCAGGTAAACCTGTTGGCGTGTTTAAAACACACAGCAACGCACCTCGTGTATTAATTGCCAACTCTAACCTTGTGCCCCACTGGGCAAATTGGGATCACTTTAATGAGCTCGATAAACTTGGCCTGATGATGTACGGACAAATGACAGCGGGCTCTTGGATTTACATCGGTTCGCAAGGCATAGTGCAAGGCACGTATGAGACCTTTGTCGCGATGGCTAAACAACACTTTAACGGTGAAGCAAAAGGCAAATGGGTATTAACTGGCGGTTTAGGCGGAATGGGTGGCGCACAACCTCTTGCTGCAACTATGGCGGGCTTTAGTGCGCTAGTGGTTGAATGTGATGAAAGCCGCATCGACTTTAGAATTAACACCCGCTATGTTGATGTAAAAGCCACTGACCTAGATCACGCATTAACCCTTATTAATGAAGCCTGTGCAAAAGGCGAAGCCTTATCTGTGGGCTTACTTGGCAATGCTGCAGATGTATTTAGTGAACTTGTTAAACGCAATATCACCCCGGATGTTGTTACAGATCAAACGTCAGCTCACGATCCTCTTAATGGTTATTTACCGCAAGATTGGAGCATGGAACACGCCGCAGCAATGCGCGAACAAAACCCACAAGCTGTTGTAAAAGCTGCGAAGCAGTCAATGGCTGTGCAAGTTAAAGCGATGCTGGCATTACAAAAAGCCGGCGCTGCAACAACTGACTATGGTAATAACATTCGTCAAATGGCATTAGAAGAAGGGGTAGCGAATGCCTTTGACTTCCCAGGTTTTGTACCTGCTTACATTCGCCCATTATTCTGTGAAGGTATTGGCCCGTTCCGTTGGGTTGCACTTTCTGGTGATCCAGAAGACATATATAAAACAGATGCTAAAGTTAAAGAGCTTATCCCTGATGACAAACACTTACATAACTGGCTTGATATGGCCCGTGAGCGTATTCAATTTCAAGGGTTACCAGCACGAATTTGCTGGGTTGGCTTAAAAGACCGCGCTCGCTTAGCGCTTGCGTTTAATGAAATGGTGAAAAATGGTGAGCTTAAAGCGCCAGTGGTTATTGGTCGTGATCATTTAGATTCAGGTTCAGTTGCTAGCCCTAACCGTGAAACGGAAGCGATGAAAGATGGCTCTGATGCTGTATCCGATTGGCCATTACTAAACGCACTTCTGAACACAGCTGGTGGTGCTACTTGGGTATCACTGCATCATGGTGGTGGCGTAGGTATGGGCTTTAGCCAACACTCAGGCGTTGTTATTGTTGCAGACGGCACAGACGAAGCCGCCGCACGTGTAGGCCGCGTTTTATGGAACGACCCTGCCACAGGCGTGATGCGCCATGCGGATGCAGGTTACGACATTGCAATTAATTGTGCCAACGAGCAAGGTTTAGACTTGCCAATGCTTAATAAGGAATAATCATGTTTGAATACACTCTCACACCCGGCCAGCTTGATTTAGCGACATTGCGTAAAATAAACCAATCGCCCGTTGCACTAACATTGGCTGCTGACAGCGAGATAAAAATTGCTGCCAGCGCGCAAACAGTACAAGATGTGATTGATGAAAACCGAACTGTATACGGTATTAACACCGGGTTTGGTTTATTAGCTAACACCAAAATAGCTGAACATGAGCTTGAGTTATTACAGCGCTCAATTGTACTGTCTCATGCCGCTGGTATTGGTGAGTATATGGATGACAGCACGGTACGTTTAATGATGGTTTTAAAAATCAATTCGTTATCACGTGGCTTTTCAGGTATTCGCTTAAAAGTGATTGAGTTTTTTATGCAATTACTTGCTGCAGAAGTCTACCCTTGCGTGCCTAAAAAAGGCTCTGTGGGTGCATCGGGTGATTTAGCTCCATTATCACATATGTGCTTACCTTTATTAGGTGAAGGCGAAATGCGCCACCAAGGCAAACTTATAAAAGCCACTGAAGGACTTGAAATTGCAGGGTTAGCACCACTTACTCTAGCAGCAAAAGAAGGCCTAGCATTATTAAACGGCACACAAGCATCTACCGCTTTTGCTTTACAAGGTTTATTCCGTACTGAGAATCTGTATGCACAAAGTTGCGCCATTGGTTCTATGAGTATCGAAGCCGCTATGGGTAGTCGCTCTCCTTTTGATGCACGTATTCATGAAGTGCGCGGTCAACGTGGACAAATTGATTCTGCGGCTATTTTTCGTAACATGTTGGACGAACATTCTGAAATTAGTGAAGCGCACATTGATTGTGAAAAAGTACAAGACCCTTACTGCTTACGCTGCCAACCTCAAGTTTTAGGCGCTTGTTTAACACAAATTCGCCAAGCCGCTGAAGTATTATTGTGTGAATCAAATGGTGTGACTGATAACCCGCTCGTATTTGCTGATGTAGGCGATATTATTTCTGGTGGTAACTTCCATGCAGAGCCCGTTGCAATGGCAGCAGATAACTTAGCCTTAGCTATTGCTGAAATTGGCGCACTCGCTGAACGTCGTATTGCCTTATTGATCGATTCAAACCTATCGAAACTGCCCCCGTTTTTAGTTGAAAATGGCGGCGTTAACTCAGGCTTTATGATTGCCCAAGTTACGGCAGCTGCACTCGCGTCAGAAAACAAATCACTCGCGCACCCGGCATCGGTAGATAGCTTACCGACCTCTGCAAACCAAGAAGATCATGTATCAATGGCGACGTTTGCTGCTCGCCGGTTGGGTGAAATGGCAGACAATACACAAGGCGTACTCGCTGTTGAGTGGTTGGCTTCTGCGCAGGGCTTGGATTTTAGAGCGCCACTTAAAGCATCTGCTAAAGTAGAGCAAGTAAAAGCAACCTTACGCGAAAAAGTGAGCTACTACGATAAGGACCGTTACTTTGGTCCAGATATCGAAGCGGCAAACACTTTGCTAGCGCAAGGCGAGCTTTGTAGCTTATTGCCTAAAAATGTACTGACATCATTCTAAATAATAAACACAGGGTTTAAATATCGTATTGATACGTAAACCCAAGTGACTCTATAGCCGAGCCATCAATAATTCGCTCGGCTTTTTCATGACTTGAAAACGTAGGAGGTTGTGTCCCATTTTGCGTACATTTTTGTTGGTAGTAATCAACCTTGCTTGGATGCGATGGGTTAACCACATTATAAATTGGGTCGGCCTCCTGCCAATGTTCAAACACTGAAACAATCGCGTTAATCACATCCTGCTGGTGCACCATGTTTACCACTTGCTGACTAGAACTATTCAGCTCCTTGCCTGCTACGAACTGGCCGGGGTCACGGTTTGGGCCAACTAGGCCAGCTAAACGTAAAACTTTACCACCGGTATTTAACACACTTTGCTCAGCATCGATTAGCTTTTGCTGGCGCTCACTTGAGCCAGTAATAGCACTACTCTCATCGTATACTCGGGCTTCTTGATTATAAATACCTGTGGATGAACACAAGACAAATCCTCGCATATTCATGTTTTTTGCAAGCGATAAGCACTGTGTAAGTGTTGCTTGATAGTCGCTGTCTTTTTTTCGACTACGTGGGGGAATGGCACAAACCCACCACGCATTTTCTAAATCGAGTTGATGATGAAGGTGATTCTCTTTAAATTCCAACTGACGTAAAAAATCATGATCATGGTCAGTACTTCTATGTGTTCCTTGCACTAACCAATCATGCTCAAGCCTATCGAAACATAAAGCTTGACCTAACCAACCGGCGCCTAATACAACTAATCGCTGTTTATTTTCACCCATAAAATAACTAAATCCTTACATTTTTGTAATATTCGACATATTTGTCTTACCTCAGAATATGGCGAATAAGACAAAGATATGATTAGATACATACTTACTGCTTACTTTACTAAATAATAAGAATGTGTGCATCATGCTTAAAAACCTATCACTGCAAAAGAAAATATTATTCCTAATTGGGGGCACAATTAGTGTATTACTGCTTATTGCTTCAGCCTATTTTGTTAATCATATCGCCTCACTCTCTCGACAAGGCATTGAACGTGAAGCTCATAGCTACTTGCAAAGTGAACAACTATCCATGCAAGGCTACTTTGCTAAGTACGGTAAACTAGTCAGTACGTTTATTAATAATCCACATCTCGTTAATTGGTTTGATGCGTGGGATAAACGCGATCAACCTCTTGATAACGCGCCTGGTTATGATGAAGTTGACCAAGATTTTGTGCGGATCAGCAGCAGTGACGAGAACGTTTTGTCAGCATTTTTTGCTTCTGCGAAAACCGGTGAATACTTCAAAGAACACGAACGCACTACGCACTACAATGGTCAACCATACTATGCATATAAGCGTGGATGGTGGCAAGATGCACTCAAACTCAATCGACTTTATGTTGGCCCAATATCTGTTGATTTAACTACAGGTAATGCGTCTGCGGTGGTTCAACAACCTGTATATAACCAGCAAAACGAATTAGTTGGTTTTGGTGGTGTTGATTTGCAGCTTAATAAAATCAATAAAATGGTTGAAGATATTCGCTTTAATGGGCAAGGCTATGGCTTTTTACTCGATGGCGATCAAAAAGTAGTGCACCTTTCAAACCGCACTAACCATAAATTATCTGTGACCGACGAAGGCCCTAATGGTAAAGAAGGCTTAGAACAATTAGAAAAGCAATTCAGTAATACCAGCGGCTTTAGCGAGCTTAACCTTGCAATGAAAAACAACACACGTGGAGATGCGAGCGTTACCCTGCAAGGACAAGAATACTTTGTTGTTTACGACCGCCTACAATTAGAAGAACCTTACCTAAACTGGTACGTTGGTATTTTAGTGCCGCGCTCAATGATTGATGAACCCGTTAATCAAGCCGTCACCACCACAACCACCTCTGTGATAATTATTCTTATAATTATTATCGCCATGATCGTTTGGGCCACCCATATGATCTCAAAACCAATTAAAACACTCACTAACATCATGCGTGATATCGCCTCAGGAGATGGTGATTTAACCCAAAAAATCACTATTGATAGTAAAGATGAAGTGGGCCAATTAGCTCTTCACATGAATACTTTCATCGATAAGCTTCGCGCCATGATGTTAGATACTGCCGCACAGGCTGAACAATTGACGAATGCGGCTGCTCAGTTAAAGTCAGTTTCTACAAAAACTAACGACGAAATCCAGCAAGAAAAGCAACAAGTTGATAGTGTCAGTGCTGCGGTTACAGAAATGGCTACCACCGTGATGGAAATTTCGCGTAATGCTCAGCACACCAATAGTGCCGCAGAAGAAGTACAACATATTACCGCTGACGGCGCCTCTCGCTCGCAAAACGCCCAAAGTGTGATGACTGCATTAGCTGATCACATTGGTGAGGCATCAAAAGTGGTTGCAGGATTAGAGCAAGAAAGTGGCAATATAGGTGCCGTTGTAGACGTTATTAACTCGATTGCAGAACAAACCAACTTGCTGGCACTGAACGCCGCAATAGAGGCCGCGCGTGCTGGTGAACAAGGTCGTGGCTTTGCGGTTGTTGCAGATGAGGTTCGCTCGCTCGCCAGCCGTACTCAAGAGTCAACAGATGATATTCGCAATATGATCACGCGCCTGCAACAAATTGCTCAGCAAGCATCCACCATGATGCAACAAGGCCAAGAGCGCGCTCAAGGCTCTGTTGAGCAAACGCAAGAAGTACTTGATGCTCTGAAAAACATTGCAGACTCTGTGACCAAAGTACAAGATCAAAGTCATCAAATAGCAACTTCTACTGAGCAGCAAACAGTAGTCGCTGAAGATATTAATAGTAGCTTATCGGCTATTAATAATTTAGTGAACAGTACCGCAGATCACGCTTTGGAGCTTGCCGACGAAGCACGTGATCTCAATGACCTTGCCAGCTCTCTCAATAATACGGTCAATCAGTTTAAACTTTAAAACTGATTTAGACATACAAAAAAGAGTGCCTGGTGCACTCTTTTTTGTTGTAGATCAATAACGCTTCACTGCAATTTTTTATAATGACGCAAACTGAATATAAAGGTGCGCGTGATGATAAATTTACCCAAGTGGGACCAAAGCTTAATAAATAAATACAATGTATCAGGGCCAAGGTATACCTCTTACCCGACAGCTTTATCCTTTAATGAAGGTTATCAGCAAAATGACCTTATTGATGCTATAGCGTCTTCATCTAGCAATAGCTTGTCTTTATATATACATATTCCGTTTTGCAGTCAGCTTTGTTATTACTGTGGCTGCAACAAGGTGATTACACGCCATCAATCGAAAGCCGACCTTTACC
Organism: Pseudoalteromonas sp. KS88; assembly: GCF_004766475.1. Classification (NCBI taxonomy): domain Bacteria; kingdom Pseudomonadati; phylum Pseudomonadota; class Gammaproteobacteria; order Alteromonadales; family Pseudoalteromonadaceae; genus Pseudoalteromonas; species Pseudoalteromonas sp. KS88. The sequence continues at coordinate 132,764 of NZ_PYHV01000018.1, read as the reverse complement.
TAGATTACTTAGAAAAAGAAATCATCGCGCAAGCACCACTTTTTAATCATTATCACGTTGAGCAACTTCATTTAGGCGGCGGCACCCCTACATTTTTAACCGCCGAGCAAATGACTCGTTTAACGACCTTATTAAACCAGCATTTCAATTTTACTGACGATGCTGAACGAGGGATTGAAATAGACCCCCGCTCGCTTGCTGACGGCATGCTTATTCACTTGCGCAGTCTAGGCTTTAACCGCGTATCATTTGGCATACAAGACTTTAATGATGCAGTACAGCTGGCGGTTAATCGCCCGCAAAGCGCTGAAGACGTGAAAGGTCTTATAAGCCAAGCGCGTGAATTAGGTTTTTCATCGATTAATGCTGATATGATTTATGGCTTGCCACTGCAAACACCTGCAAGTTTTAAAGAGACAATAGAGCAGCTCATTGAACTGAGCCCTGATAGAGTGTCCGTGTTCAATTATGCTCACTTGCCTGATCGTTTTGCTGCACAACGAAAAATAAAAGACGCAGATTTACCAAGCGCTCATGGCAAACTTACCATGTTTAAAAATACGCTTGAGCAAATGACAGAGGCTGGTTATCAATTTATCGGTATGGATCACTTCGCAAAAGCTGACAATGAGCTTGCTGTTGCACAAAATAATCAACATTTGCATCGTAATTTTCAAGGTTATACAACCCATGGAAATTGTGACTTATTAGGTTTAGGTGTGTCATCAATTTCACAAATTGGTACCTCTATTTTACAAAACCAAAAAGAATTAAAGCATTACTATAGTGCCTTAGAAAACCAAGCGGGTTGTGCTGTCATAAAAGGAATGAAATTGAGCAGTGATGACGTGATCCGCGCAGATGTTATCAAGCAACTGATCTGTCATTTTGAACTTGATATGCAACATATCGCTGCAAAATATCAATTAGCATTTGATACTTACTTTGAGGATTCGTTACAAGCATTAAAGCCATTACAAGAGGATGGCTTGGTTACTATAGAGAATCATCGCATTACCGTTACCGCACGGGGCAACTTATTTATTCGTATTATTTGTATGTGTTTTGATGCGCACTTACAACAACAAATAAGTGCCACCCGGTTTTCTCGGGTCATTTAGAGAATAATAAAAAAGCAGACCTAGGTCTGCTTTTTTAATGCATTCATTGATAGAGTCGCTTAGTTAAAAACCACGTTCTCACTACCAGGAGCCGCTTTAAACTCCTCGATGATCTTTTTACAGTCCGCTTTAATTTGAGCTGCATGCGTTTCTTCTGCACGCCAACGGGCCGTATCTTGTTTGAAAATTTCTTTTTTTGAATACTTTTTACGTGCATCGTGAGTTGGCATTTCTTTCACCACTTCATACATTGCAAAAATACCCGGATAGCGAAGTGTTAAATCACTCTCTTGTGCAAAACTGTACTGCGACATTAACACCCATATGCGTAAACTGCCCTCAGAGAACTCACATTGCTCTTGCTCCATAGCACGGGCAATTAGGTGAATACTATCAGCAAGCTTTGCATTACGCTCCATACGCGATTTAGCAAGCTGTTGTTGTTGCTTAGCTTGCTCCTTCGCTATTTGCTCGTTTTGCGCTTTGAGCTTATAGAGTAGTTGCCCTGCGTAAAACGCTAGCCCTGCGATGATCACAGCGCCCACACACAGAGCTAAGACCATCATATTCATTATTTATCATCCTCATCATCTAGCCACTCATTAGCTAGATCGTTTGACAAGTATTGATCAAAATCACTATTGCCTTGATCTTCATATTCTTCATCTTCAAAGTCGTCTTCTGGCTCATCTTCAATGCCCAGAATTTCGCATAACACTTGATGACGATCTATTCGGCTATTAAAGTATTTAGCATCTTTACCTGTTAGCATTTCACCTTGCTCATGGCGCTCAACAAGCTTTAACAAGCGCTCATCATTCTCTAATGCTTCAAGCTCTTGCGCTGGTGATAACTCTGGCTCAGTGACTTTGACAAGCTCAACCTGAGGCTTTAGGTTGCGTTTCAATTCAACTACTGGCTCAGGCGCTTTAGCAACTAAAGGTACAGGCTTTTTACTGCCCACACGCTTGTCTTTATTCTGAGGATTGCTACTTTTTGTTTCCTGATCGAGCGCATCTACGGCGTTACGAGAGCCCGGTTTTGCACCTTTGTGCTTTTTAACGCGCTGCTCTTTCAAAGCACGTATTTCCTTTAGCTTGTCTTGACTCAAACGAACCGGTCCGTTTGATGGAATTTTACGTGATTTTTTCTTTCTACTCATATCTTGATCGTCTCACTTAAGAGGTTTTGAACAACACACACTATGGCGTTGCAGTGCTGGCCTTGCCAGAAGAATTCGGTCAGTGCTGAATGAGGTTGGGTTACTCGACTACTAGCGCACTTTTTCGCTCGCTATTGTAACAGGACAAATAAAAAGGCGGTAGAGAAAACATCTCTACCGCCTACTAATCTGAGCGCCATAATTCTGGACACTTCTCCCTTCGACTTTTTAGTCTTTATTATTTTTATTATTGCTGTTCCATTTTGTTATTGTTATTACCTTCCCTGTAGCATTCCATTTTATTGTTATTATCAAACTTCCATGATTTTTTATTATTCTCGGTCTTCAATGACACTTTTTTAGTATTTCCTTTGAGTACATCAATCGATGTAAATCCTCAATATTGACGCTAACTACTTTCCTTATAGCTAAATCCATTTTGTTTTTATTGTTCGTTGCGACAGGGGATAATTTACGCATTAATAATTTTGTTACAACTAATTTATATATTTTTTCTTACAAGAAACAAGTTGAAACATTACCAAGGTAATAATTTACAATAACTTACGAAAAATTTGAAAATAAAAATAAGACTTTACTCACACATGACTATGGTCAATGTCTTACAAAGTGACGGGGGAAAAACGATGAATTTTAGATACAAAAAAAGCAGCGTGAGCTGCTTTTTCGCTAATATGTAGTTTAGTACTAGTTAAAAAACCAGTCTATACTACTTTAGTGTAGTCCACCTAGGTACTGAGAAAGTACTTCAATATCTTTGTCAGTTAGCTTTTTAGCTATATCTTGCATCATACCGTTTAGGTCATTGTTACGACTGCCATCACGAAACTTTTCAAGCTGCGATTTTATGTAACCTGGGTGCTGAAACGAGATCTTAGGAAACTTAGCCAGTGAAGAGCCATTACCTCGTGGGCCATGACATGAAGCACATGACGGAATGCCACGCTCAGCATCACCTGCTTTATATAGCATTGCGCCTACTTCAACTACATCTTTAGGTGTTGACCCTTCAGACATATTCAGTGAAGAAAAGTAAACCGCTATATCTTTCATGTCTTGATCACTAAGAGGCATTGCCATAGCGCTCATAACAGGATCCATACGACCCTCTTTACCGCCAGACGTCATACCTGATTTGAACTCGACTAATTGTTTATAAATGTAATCTGCGTGTTGACCTGCAATCTTAGGGTAGATATTAACCGGCGCATTACCGTCTGGGCCGTGACAAGCCGCACACGTTGCTGATTTTTCTTTACCTGCGTTTACATCGCCATCAAATGCTGTTGCGTTGCTTGCTGACAACGCACCAAGCAATATAGTTAAAGATAGTGCTATTTTTTTCATGGTGAATTCTCTGTTTCCGACCCTGTATCATCTACAATATGGATGTTGCGATTTATATATTCTACACGATAATAAATTCTCTGGCACGTTTTCTACTCATATTAAACTTATAAATTATAGGGTTTTGACCTAGATTAAGCTTTATTCACATGCTTTTGCTTTATTTGAGACACTTTTGTTGCCTTAAATCCGCTTTTTAATGTGTTGGTAATAGTATAAAATACGCGCCCTGAGTAAACTTAGTTTACTTTTTATTCTTTTTCACTGTACTTAGGAAAGCCTGTGCTTAAATCTCGTATCAAATACAACACTGCGTCGTTCGTTACCAGCGCTCCAGATATCACTAAATTACCTGCTGATACGGGAATTGAAGTTGCTTTCGCGGGTCGTTCCAATGCTGGTAAATCAAGTGCATTAAACGCACTAACCGATCAAAAGCTAGCACGTACTAGTAAAACACCTGGTCGCACGCAACTAATTAATACCTTTGAATTAGCAGATGTTGATGACATGCGGCTCATTGATTTACCTGGCTATGGATTTGCCAAAGTACCCATTGAAATGAAAAAAAAATGGCAAAAGTCATTAGGTGAGTATTTACAAAAACGCCAAAGTTTAAAAGGTATTGTGGTACTCATGGATATCCGCCACCCACTAAAAGATCTCGATTTAGATTTAATTAACTGGGCTATTGGTAGTGATATTCCGGTATTAGCGCTTCTAACCAAAGCAGATAAGCTCAAGCAAGGTGCTCGTAAAGCACAAGTTCTTCAAGTACGCCGTGAATTAAGCAATCTTGAAGGTGATATTACAGTCCATGCATTTTCATCTTTGAAAGGTACGGGCTTACCTGAGTTGGCTAAAAAGCTAGATGAATGGTACCTAGGACCTGTTGTTGCAGTTCCACCGAGTAATGATACACCCGACTCAGAGGCTTAATTAGCCAAGTAAAAGCGCTGCGATGCGGATTGAATGAAATAGCCTTGCTCATCCGCTTGTGCTATTTCTTCTGCCCATTGATAAAAAACACTTCGCGTTACTCGTGCACTACACCCATTCGGCAATTGTAAATACGGTACTTCATTACCTTGATAGTCTTGCATTATTAAAGGCTGCTCAGGGGTTACTAACCACACTCGCTCAAGATTATCAGTACAACATAATACGTCACCCTGCTCTGTTTGTTCATAACGCCAACTCACAACCATAAACGGTGCATCAGCAACAGTTATCGCAATCTTTTCTGCAGGTGTTTTTAAATAAAATGCTCCCTGCTCTTTACATAAGACAGACGCAAACAACTTTACCAAGTTCAATCGCGTTATCTCGCTGCCTTGATAGTACCACTTTGCATGGCAATCTATTTCAATCGGCAATGAACCACACAATGAGGGATGCCATTGTTCAAATGGCTTACTGGGCTGAGATAACAATGCTGCTAAATCTGAAACTGACTGCATAAATTACCTTAACAATAATAAAAATTGATTTTTTACCATATGCATTTGTATTGAACAAATGCATATATACCCAAACCAGCTCAATAGGCCGAATTCAGCGTTTTACAGGGGCTTGGGTATACTACATATTATTGCGCTTTTTCTAGGGTGAGTGAATAACTTATAGGCACAGCGCTGGCTATCGCAGACAGCCCTGCTAGTTTTTGTAGTGTTGCAATTCCCTCTGTAACAGAAAAATCAGCCGCATTAATAATCAAAGGCGATAAAGACGAGACTGTTATATCACCATCTTGAGAGACATTTACTAACACGTCTGTGCTGATCTGTTTTTGTTGTCCATGAAAGTTAAGCTCAGCTGAAACTGCTTTCAGTGTATGCTGGCCAGTCTTAAGCTGGGGCAGTTGCTTACTTAAATCCGCACGTAAAATTGCTTTTGGGAATTTGGCGGTTTCAAATACAAATTCAGTCATACGCTGGTTGCGAATTGGGATCATTGTCTCCACTGATGCTAGATCGATATTCACTTTAAAGTTGCCTTGCTCAGATAGTGAACCAGATACAGCATTAAAATAATGTACTTCAGCGATACTACTATTCTTGATTGAAACAAAACTCACTTTGCTTTTATCGTTGTTTAACTGCCAATCAGCATGTGCGGTGTTGCTCACAAATATACTTGCCAATGAAAAGCCTAATACAGCAAAAGATTTAACCACGACACTATCCTTTCAAAAATGAAAATGAGGTCAAATGGTATCACTTAAACACTTTAGTGCAATAAATAGTGCGGCGGAAACACACGTTGAAGACAAGAAAAAACGGCTCTGTAAATACATACAGAGCCGGTATAGCAAACTGGGGAGAAGCTATCAATAAGTTGCACCCTTTCGAGTGCATCATCAACAGGATGTCCTACAGGATGAGGACGGCGCGGACTTTAGCAAATCAATTAGCATAAATAAACTAAATACACTGACCAAATCGCATAATTGATAAACATATAACGTAACCTACAAAATATATTTTATTTTAACATTTAAATAACACTGAAAATGAGTGAAATTTGTTCTACTTATCTGGATAGAACATATACTCAACTGTTATTGGTGACTCACTAACAACACCTAAAAACACAATAAAACCACGCTTTTTAGCGCCGTATTCTCAAACATAAAAAAGCGCGGCCAAATTGGCCGCGCTTTTTATAAGCTCATTCACTAATCGCAATTACTAGTGCGCTTGTTCCCAGTTATCGCCGGTGTCGGCTTCAACAATCAATGGAACATCTAATTTAGCGGCATCAGACATCAACTGACAAATTTGAGCGGTGTATTGCTCTGCACACTCCGCTTTAATTTCAAACACTAATTCATCGTGTACTTGCATCAATAGTTTTACCGTATTGGGTGCTTGCTCATTGACCCACTTGTGTACAGTGAGCATCGCCTTTTTAATGATGTCAGCAGCAGTACCTTGCATTGGTGCATTAATAGCTGCGCGTTCTGCTCCTTTTCGACGAGCGCCATTACGGGCATTGATTTCTGGTAAATGTAACCGACGTCCAAAAATAGTCTCGACGTAGCCATTCTCAGCAGCTTTCTCGCGTGTTGATTCCATATAATCAAGTACACCAGGGAAACGCTCAAAATACTTATCAATATAATGCTGCGCTTCATGACGTGGCACATCAAGTTGACGCGCTAAACCAAATGCTGACATGCCATAAATTAAACCAAAATTGACCGCTTTAGCTTTACGACGCATATCTGTGGTAACGTCTTCAAGCTCAACACCAAATACTTCTGCAGCAGTTGCACTGTGTACATCGAGGCCATTAGCAAAGGCGTTTAGAAGCCCCTTATCTTGCGATAAATGCGCCATTATACGCAGCTCAATTTGGCTGTAATCGGCCGCAACTATTTTATACCCATCAGCAGCAATAAAGGCTTCACGGATACGACGCCCTTCTTCTGAACGAATTGGAATATTTTGCAAGTTAGGATCGGTAGAGCTTAATCGCCCTGTTGCTGTAACAGCTTGATGGTAAGAAGTATGAACACGGTTGGTTTGTTCATTAACCATCAGTGGCAATTTATCGGTATAAGTCGATTTAAGTTTAGATAATCCACGATGCTCAATAATAACTTTTGGTAATGGATAATCATGCGCCAGCTCTTGCAATACCTCTTCAGCAGTTGACGGTGCACCTTTTGGGGTCTTTTTAATTACAGGCAGTTCAAGCTTTTCAAACAATAACACTTGGAGCTGTTTCGGTGAACTTAAGTTAAATGGTTCGCCGGCAATTTCAAACGCTTCTTTTTCAAGCTCTATTAATCGCTCACCTAAGCGTTGACTGTGTGCTGCCAGCATTTTACTGTCAATGGCCACACCTGTACGTTCAATATCTGAAATAACGCTTACTAAGGGTAATTCAATTTCTTCAAAAACTGATTTTAGTTTTTCATCTGCTTCAATTTTAGGCCAAAGTACTTGGTGTAAACGCAAGGTAATATCTGCATCTTCAGCAGCATAAGGCGCTGCTTTTTCAAGTTCTATTTGATTGAACGTTAACTGCTTTTTGCCTTTACCTGCGATATCTTCAAAACTGATATTCTTATGCCCTAAATACTTAAGCGCCAATGAATCCATATCGTGGCGTGTACCGACGCTATTAAATACATAAGACTCTAGCATCGTATCGAACTTGATCCCGTTTAATTCAAAGCCTGCATTCGCTAACACACTCTTATCATATTTGAGGTTTTGACCGACTTTGGCTTTATTCGCATCGGCTAAAATAGGACCAATTTTAGCCATTACGGTTTCAACCGATAGCTGCTCTGGCGCATCAGGATAGTCATGTGCCACAGGTAAATAGAACGCTTCACCTGCTTTAACTGCAAAGCTCATCCCCACTAACTGCGCCTGCATATAGTCTAAGCTTGTTGTTTCAGTATCAAAAGCAAACAGCTCTGCATCATTTAATTGCTTAACTAATGTATCTAACTGCTCGGCTGTTAAAACCGTTTCGTAATGAGCTTCTGCCACTTTAGGCAGTTCATTGGCTTCACTTGGTACTGCTAGGTTTGTATCGGTATCTTTTGGATTATCAAGTAGCTCTGCTAACCAACGGCGGAATTCACATTCACCATATAATGCAATAAGTTCATCACGATTAGGCTCTTGCAGCTTAAATGTATTTAAGTCTGATTCAACCTCAACATCGCATTTTATAGTTGCAAGCTCATAACTTAGCGGTAAGTGATCAACTGCCGCTGCCAGTTTTTCACCAATCTTGCCTTTTATCTCACCCGCATTATCTAATACGCCCTGTAATGAACCGTATTTTTGTAACCATTTAACCGCTGTTTTTGGACCACAGCCATCAACACCTGGAATATTATCAACCTTATCTCCCATTAAAGCTAAATAATCGATAATCAACTCAGGGCCAACACCAAACTTTTCAACAACCGTAACAGGGTCTGAAATGCTATCTGTCATGGTGTTGATCAAGGTAACGTGCTCATTTACCAGCTGAGCCATATCTTTGTCACCAGTAGAGACAAGCACATGTCGCTTCTGCTCAGTTGCGATACGGGCAAATGTACCAATCACATCATCCGCTTCAACACCTTCGATACTAATTAGCGGAAACCCCATTGCTTTAATGATGCTATGTAATGGTGCAATTTGCGTACGCAAATCGTCAGGCATAGGCGGTCGATTCGCTTTATATTCACTGTACATATCATTTCTAAAGGTTTTACCTTTGGCATCAAAAACAACCACCATATGCGACGGATCATATTGTTTGATCAAGCTTTTAAGCATATTGATCACGCCATAAATTGCACCTGTTGCTTCTCCTTTAGAGTTAGTTAAGTGCGGAGGAGAATGATAAGCACGAAATAAGTAAGAAGAGCCATCAACTAAAATGAGTGGGTTTTCTGGGATCTGAGCCATGGTGTAATTGGATCCTAAATAAAAGATAAACAGAATTATGATAAGCATGCCATAAGGCAAAACATAAAACGACTGTGAATTAGTGAACTAATTTTTTAATGATAGAGTAAGTTGTGGATAACTTTGTAGATAACAAGCACAAGAAATTCTTCCAAAGTAGTTAATACGACCTAGAAATGATATAAGTGTTTGTTTTTATATAAAAAGATAATACGACGTTCTTTTTTATTATTTTTTGGCAAATGTGGAAAAGCAATTTTAACTCTTTTACATCTAGCCTTTTACACGGTTATTTTTTACCCTTCTAAATAACCGGACGAGCATTCTACCACAATGGATCAAAGATCATAGTGATCCTTTATAATTTTTTCCTCTTATAAGAGATCAATAAAAGTATATGCCCTGATTTTACAATGCTTAAATAAGATTGAAGGCGCTACTTTCACAAAAATTAATTTTAGTTGCATGCTAAACTCGGGTCTGTTGACCTTTCAAGATTAAATTTGCAAAGGTCAACAGACCCTAAGCAATATTCGCAAAAGGAGAACCTCTATAATGAAAAAAATAGCAGTCATTTTATCAGGCAATGGTGTGTACGACGGCGCAGAAATAAATGAAGCAGTACTAACCCTACTGCATATCGCAAAAGCCGGTGCGGCGTATCAGTGTTTTGCACCAGATATAGACCAAATGCATACTATTAATCATTTAAACGGCGAGCCAATGGATCAAAATCGAAACGTATTGATTGAAGCTGCGCGTATTGCAAGAGGCGATATCAAGCCACTTACTGAGCTTAATGCAGAACACTTTGATGCAGTGATCTTACCTGGCGGATTTGGCGCTGCAAAAAACCTCTGTGACTTTGCAGTAAAAGGAGCTGAAGCACAGCTTCAATCTGATATCAAAGTTGCTTGTCAGCAGTTCGCATCACTTAAAAAACCTGCTGGTTATATCTGTATTGCTCCCGTTATGATCCCACTAATTTACGGTGCAGGCGCTAAAGCAACAATAGGTAATGATGCTGATACAGCCGCCGCAATCAATACTCTTGGCGCAGAACATATTAATTGCGCAGTTAATGATATTGTTGTCGATAAGCAGCATAAATTAGTAAGCACACCCGCATACATGCTTGCAGAATCTATTTTAGAAGCGGATGCCGGGATCGAAAAGCTCGTTACAGCCGTAATAAATATGTGTTAATCCAAATAAAGCAGCTAAAACCGCGATCAAATTAATGATCAGTAAATCGATATTTTTTGCGTTAAAGCAAAAAATGTCGATTTTTCAAAATAAAAACGACTCACAGCGTTTTATAAATTGTAGCTAAGCGTTATAATCGTTCTAAATTCCGTCATCTATCGTGATTGATCACGTTCAAATCGAAGTGAGCAAGGCAAAATGAAAAAACTATCAGCAGCATTATTATTGCTAGCAACCACCGTAAACGCACAAGCATATGATAACTCTATGACTGAAGATGCGATCAAAAAACGTATCGCACCAATCGGTGCAGTATACTTTGAAGGCGATAAAGCCGCTGCTGCTGAAGTACCAGCAGGCCCTCGCTCTGGCGAACAGGTGTATCAAGCCTCGTGTTTTGCATGTCACGGAACAGGTGCACTAGGCGCGCCTAAATCTGCTGATGACTGGGCTCCTCGCCTAGCTAAAGGTGCAGAGACATTATTAGACCATGCAATAAATGGCTTTAATGCGATGCCACCAAAAGGCACATGTATGGATTGTTCTGATGATGAAATTCAAGCAGCCATCACATTCATGACTAAAAAGTAATACTTAATTACCAAATAAAATAAAAAAAGCTGAATTTATTCAGCTTTTTTTATGTGCAATGAAATATAAATACATACTTTATGATTGCTAATTATTATTTTTCTCTAATACTATTATCTACTTGACGGTAAGCATAAAAAATGAAAATATAAGGACAATAATTATACAATAATAGATGGTTCAACATCAGTGGAAGATAAAGTAGCTTTACTCAAAAAGCTAGAGCACAAAAACGCACGTTTATCCGCCTTAGTAAAAAAGTATAAGCAGTCCCACCATTTACAACATGCACTGATACAATTATCAGAGCAGGCGAGCAATGTTGCAGAATTGACGCTACTTTATCCTGCTATTCACGATATTCTTCAAGATTATGTTCCAAGTAAAAGTTTCTACGTTGTTTTATTAAATCCATTCACAAACACATTAGAGCTTTCTTACTTCGCTGACGAAAAAGACGGCATTGCCATTCCCCTCAATCAAGATCACAATTTTAGTCAAGGTGTTACAGGCTACGTATTCAAACAGGGGAAAACAACCTATTTCCGCGGTGAGGAAATGCAAGCGGCTGCTGACGAGGGCGCGTTTAAAGTGCTAGGCACACCCGCTGAGCATTGGGTGGGCGTACCTGTTTATCGTAACAAGCAAATCATTGGCGTATTAGTTGCGCAAAGCTATGATAAAAAACAAAATTATTCAGATCAGCAGATTGAGTTGCTTGAGGTTATGTCGATGTACCTCTCGACTGCTATCGAACGTGTTAAGAAACGTGAACTACTAGAATCAGAAGTTAAGATAAGAACTCGCGCATTAACACAAAGTAATGAAGCACTTAATTTAGAAGTAGAGCAGCACAAAAAGACCCTCGAGCGTCAGCATATTTTATTTAAAATATCTGAACTGGCAACGCAAAGTAAACAAATTGAAGAAGTCTATCAGCAAGTCCACGAGATAATAAAATCAATAACATACGCTGATAACTTATACATTGCACTGTATGACAAAGAGTCTGCTTGGCTAACATTTCCGTATTGCATAGATGAGTTTAGTAGTAATACCAAGCCACGTCCCTTTGCTAAAGGCTACAGTGAATTAGTGCTAAGCACTGAGCAAACTCAACTTCTAGATACTAAACGCTCTGAAAAACTCATTGCGCAAGGTGTTATTGAGCGACCTGAAAAAGTACCCGCTAAGAAAACCGCAACAAGTTGGTTGGGTGCTCCACTAAAAACATCCCAGGGCGTAATTGGCTTGATTGTTTGTCAAGCTTACCAAAATAAGCATATTTTTAATCAAGATGATTTTGAGCTAATTACGTTTGTTTCTCACCAAATAGCCACGGTATTACAAGCACATTTAGCACATCAAGCGCTTAAGCAAAGTAATCAAAATCTTGAGCATCGTGTAGCAGAAAAAACAAAAGAAATTCGCCAAACCAATATGCATTTACAAATGCAAATTGAAGAGCGAAAGAAAATAGAGCAACAGCTATATCATGACGCTCATCATGACTCATTAACGGGTTTACCTAATAGAAGCTTGTTTTTAACCCAGTTAGAAAAAACATTACAGCACAATCAACGTTTCCCCGAACAACAATTTGCAGTGCTATTTATTGATTTAGACAAATTCAAAGATATCAATGATCAATTAGGTCACCAAGCTGGCGATCAATTTTTAATTGGTGTCGCTGAGTCTTTCTCGCAATGTATTCGTGAGCATGATTTATTGGCGCGCTTAGGTGGCGATGAGTTTGTTATTTTGTTGACCCACTTAACTGAACGTCAACAAGCTGAAGATGTTGCAAAACGCATTATTAAATTAATGAAAAAGCCGTTTTGCATGAAGGGAATATGTGTACAAAGTGGTGCCAGCGTAGGCATTACATACTCTAAAGTTGGCTATAAGCACACTGATGAAATTATCAGAGATGCGGATGCCGCAATGTACTATGCCAAAAATGCAGGCAGAAGTCGGTTTGAGTTTTTTCATCCACTACTTAATGCGGGCTCCAATCCACATGAATTTGAGGCTAATCATCATTTAGATACTCTACCTATGCATTTTCGCAGCTCAGAGATAATCACATTGGATGAGAAATTCCAGCCCGAAGTGCTGATTGAAGCATTTGGTGAACACCCAGTTCTTGGCAGTACAAGCTTTGATATATTGAAAAAGTTTACAGCGGATAAAGCACAGCAACTAGAGGTTGAATTACAGCTTTTAAACCAAGTTTGCCAACAAGCAAGCGCAGCTAAACTAAATCTTGTATTAGTGCCTTGCTCGGCCTTATTACTAGAAAAAGTCGAATTTCAGTCACTGTGTTTAACACTCAATAACCAAACAAACAAAAAGCAATTGTGCTTGTTATTTAATGAACAAGAGATTCGGTATGCATCTGCAGTGCAAATCAATAACCTCAAACAATTAAGTAAACTTGGCTTTGCGATTGGTTTAAATGACTTCGCTAAAGATCGCTGTGAATTAAACTTACTCACCGAGATTGATTTTAACTATGTGCTACTCAGCTCAACATTTAGCAAACGTGTACTGCAACAACAAAGCTATGATTTGCAGTTACAAGGCGTATTAGCGATTACTAAAATTAAACAGATAAAAGTCATCGCAAAAGGCCCCTCTATTTTAAACTTTAGGGCTCTGTTAGACACCCACGGCCTTTCGCTTTTTGTTGGTAAACAGCACGCAATGACAATACCAGCTGAAAATACTTTAACGCCAGATGATGACGCGGAACAACAGTTAAACTGATTAGTTTGGTTTTTTTAGCATTGCCCGTAAGTTAGCAACTCGGGCTTGGCCTTTTTCCATTCGCTCGGCTTGGGTATTGGGTGCCTTTTTGTTTTCAAACGCCAAATCATCTTGTGGCAACTCTTGAACAAAACGACTTAACTCAGTTTGTGATGTTTCGCCAAATTGCCGGCGTATTTTCGCATAGGTCATGGTGAGCTCTTGTTGTGCACGCGTGATACCTACGTAAGCTAAACGTCGTTCTTCATCAACATTTTCTTCATCAATACTCACTTGATGCGGCAGCAGGCCTTCTTCCATCCCTACCATAAATACGTACGGGTATTCGAGGCCTTTTGAGGCATGCAGTGTCAACAGTTGCACTGCATCACTTTCATCTTCCTCTTCGTTGCGCTCAAGCATGTCGCGTAATGTTAATTTACTGACAACCTCAGCGAGTGTCATAGGCGGGTTATCAGCATCCCCTGTCAACATGTCAGTGATCCAGCGGTATAACTCAGAGACATTTTTCATCCGCATTTCAGCTGCTTTGGCACTTGGCGATGACTCGTATAAATAGGCTTCGTAATTAATTTGCCTGATCAAATCTTTTACCGCTTCGAGTGTATCACCCCGTACAGCATTATCAGACAACTCAACCACCCAACGCGCAAACCCTGCTAACGAGTTTAAGCCGCGCCCTTTTAAGCGATAGCTAAGATCGTTATCAAAACAGGTGGCAAATAAACTCGCATGCTTTTCATTCGCTAATGTGCCAAGCTTTTCAAGAGTAACCGTGCCTATTTCTCGGCGCGGTGTATTAACAATACGTAAAAATGCATTATCGTCATCTTGGTTCACTAATAAACGCAGGTACGCCATGATGTCTTTAATTTCAGAGCGTGAGAAAAACGACATACCACCGCTAATTTTATACGGAATACGGTTACTCATTAATGATTTTTCAAACCCACGAGCCTGATGATTACCCCGATACAAAATCGCATAATCTTTATAGCTAGTGCGTTTCATAAACTTATGAGAAATAATTTCCGCCACAACCCGCTCAGACTCATGTTCTTCATCACGACAACCAATCACTTTAAGTGGCTCACCATAGCCAAGCTCACTGAATAGTTTTTTATCAAACTCATGAGGGTTATTGGCTATTAAAATATTAGCGGCTTTAAGGATTCGCCCCGCGCTGCGATAGTTTTGTTCAAGCTTAATAAGCCTCAGGCCTGGAAAGTCTTTACTCAGTAGTACAAGGTTTTGTGGACGAGCACCACGCCATGAATATATCGATTGGTCGTCATCTCCTACCACCGTAAAGCGCGCGCGTTCACCCACTAATAGCTTTACTAACTGGTATTGGCTGGTGTTGGTATCTTGGTATTCATCCACCAGCAAATAACGAAAACGTTGCTGCCACCGTTCACGAGACGTGGCATTAGTGGTTAATAACAAAGTTGGGATCATGATCAGATCATCAAAATCCAGTGCATTATAAGCGCGTAACTGTGTTTGGTAACGAGCATACAATTGAGCGAATAAGGCCTTTTGTGGCTCTTTGGCCTCGCGAATTGCTTGCTCAGGTAGGATGAGCTCATTCTTCCAGCTGCCAATTTGCATTTTCAATAAATTAAGTAAGTCTTTATCTTTTTTCAGCTCATCTTCTGTCAAATCACCTAATAGCTGATTCGTATCTTGATCGTCAAACAGTGAAAAACCAGGTTTAAAACCTAATGTTTTTAATTCTTTTTTAATGATTTCAAGGCCGAGTGTATGAAACGTAGATACCCATAACCCTTTTGACTCTTGCTTACCGAGCGTTTGCATGACTCGTTCACGCATCTCTTTGGCTGCTTTATTAGTAAAGGTAACTGCGGCAATATTGCGTGCTTGATACTCACACTTTTGCACTAAGTAAGCGATTTTATTAGTAATAACTCGTGTTTTACCTGAGCCTGCTCCTGCTAGCACCAAACACGGACCACTAATATATTTTACCGCTTCATCTTGTTTAGGATTGAGTTTCATAACGACCAAAGAGATTGCATTAAAGACGGGCAATTTTAACGTAATCACTACAATACGCCTAGCCAATAAGGTAATATTATAGCTATTATCATTTTACGCGACACCGAGGGATAGATATGATCAACCCAGCAAAAATTGAAGAAATCGCCAAGCAAATCTCTAGCAACATGCCACAGGGTGTTAAAAACCTCGCGGATACATTTGAAGCAAAAACCAAGCAAGCTATTCAAAGTAAGCTATCTGAAATGGACTTTGTTAGCCGTGAAGAATTTGATATTCAGAGCAAAGTACTCATTCGTACGCGTGAAAAGCTGACTGAACTTGAAGAGAAGGTTGCGCTGTTAGAACAGCAATTAGCAAATAAAGATGATGCATAATTAGCGCATCAACTCACTATAAAAGGCAGCATTCGCTGCTTTTTTAATACCTGTAAAAAAATTATGCTTGAAACACATTTCAAATAATATACGATACGTATACATTTCGTATATTGGTAGATTCATGGGTATTGTAAAAATTAGCGACGAATTGCACGAAGAAATTCGTAAGGCCAGTGGCACTATGGTGCGCTCAATCAATTCGCAATCTGAGTACTGGATAAAGATAGGTATGCTTGCTGAGCTTAACCCTACGATGACTTACGCTGAAATTTTAAAGCAGCAACTGGCGCAAGCTGATGTCAATGCAGGACAACCTGACCATGAGTGACATAGTAATCAAAACACCTGAGCAAATTGCTTTAATGCGTGAATCTGGCCATCTACTTGCACAAGTGTTTGCCTATTTAGATGAACATGTGAAAGTCGGTGTTACCACAATGCAAATTAATGATTTAGTTGAGCGCTAAATACCCAAACCACCTCAAGATGCAGAATTCAGCGTTTCACAGGGACTTAATATCAAGGCGTTACTTTGCAAGAATGGCCATCCCTTTTAAGAAGTAACAACGATGAGAGTAAGTTCCTGTGAAACGCCCAAAGGTTGGTTTAAAAGCGATTTATACTGCGTTATTGATTTTAACAATAGAACCACTATTACTTGCAATCAATGCCTTGCCTAAATCGCTTTTAATTCCAACTGAAACTCGTATCTTGAGGTGGTTTGGGTATATTGAACAGCTCGCATCACGTCCTGCAAGTAAAGGACAATACGATTACCCTTACGTATTAAATAGCTCGGTTAACGAAGTTGTTTGCCACGGTTTCCCTGATACTAAACGTATTTTAAAATCTGGTGATATAGTTAATATTGATATCACATTGGAGAAAAATGGCTATATTGCTGACTCCAGCAAAATGTACATGATTGGTGATGTATCACCACTGGCGAAACGCTTGGTTGATAAAACCTACCAAGCTATGTGGCAAGGCATCAAAATGGTCAAGCCTGGAGTACGCTTAGGTGACATAGGCAACGCCATTGCAAACTTTGCTCACAGCAATGGCTACAGTGTGGTAAAAGAGTATTGCGGACATGGTATTGGCGAGCAAATGCATGAAGAACCACAAGTACTACATTATGGTAAGCGTAATACGGGTGTAGAACTCAAAGAGGGTATGACTTTTACTATTGAGCCTATGGTCAATCAAGGTGCGGCAAAGATAAAAACCAAGCCTGATGGCTGGACGGTAGTAACGCGCGACAAAAAACTATCGGCACAATGGGAGCATACAATCGCTGTAACTGCTAATGGTTATGAGGTACTCACTTTACGCGCCGAAGAAAACGCGTAAAGTGATTTGTGTAGTCGTTACTTACGACTACGCTCAAACACTTTTTTCGCTGCACTTTTATAAGTCTCAGTTACTTCATCAGAGCATGTTACTACCGTTTCTAAATCAGTCAGATGGCCATTAGCTAAGCCATATACCCAGCCATGAATTGTCAAATCTTGCCCACGTAACCATGCCTCTTGCACAATATTAGTACGGCATACATTGCGCACTTGCTCAATCACATTAAGCTCAATTAAGCAATCTAATCGCGCTTGTTCTGGCATGTTATCGATGTTGCTAATGTACTTCTCTTTAACATCACCTACATGACGCAACCAATTATCGATAAGGCCAAACTTGGCATCATTCAGTACCGCTTGCACACCGCCACAGCCGTAATGACCCACTACCATAATGTGTTTTACTTTTAACACTTCAACAGCGTATTGCATGACAGACAAACAATTATGGTCAGTGTGAACCACCACATTCGCCACATTACGATGCACAAATAGCTCACCGGGCATTAAATCAACAATTTCATTCGCTGGTACTCGCGAGTCGGAACACCCAATCCATAAGTACTCTGGATTTTGTTGCATAGATAAAATTTTAAAAAAGTCTGGATCGTCTTTACAAGTACGCTCTGCCCAGCGTTTATTATTTTCAAATAAGTTTTTTAACTTTCTCATTGGATCTCTTATCTATTTATATCGGTAAGCGTGCTTTGATCAAGATATTGCGAGGTGTTAATTGCTTTTCACAAAATGTGTTCACGGTGACTTGATAACCTTGTTGCTGCAAATATAAAGCACGATCGAGCACAAGCCAAACTTCAATTGCTCTGCGGAACACATGTCGAACCAGTTCGATGCGCTCTGTGACCTTTTTTCGCACCTGACCTTTCAATAAAAAATATTCATAATCAATATCTTGCGGTATTTCTAACGCTTTTTTATCTGCCGCCCATGCACAAAATGATTTAAATGAATCTGAGAACACCGCTTTATTTACTGACGGTACACTGACATACGTTGTAGAACCGGTAATTTCTTTTCTCATAGCATCAAAGCCTAACCGCCATTCAACTTCCGTTTTACGTACTTTAGCAACCCGTGAAGGGGCGGTAACCGTTTCCTGTAAAGCAAGTTTGAGATCTCGGTGGCGCATATTTAACTTACTGCATTTAGCCAATTCACTCATTGCCTCATACATATCGTCGGTGAACAGGTGGTAACAACATGGAGATAAGCTAATTTGTTGTGTTTGAGCACTACAGGCCTGCTGCATAAAGCTCTGATGCAAAGCGCCACATGCGTGCAAAGCAACTGCATGTTGTTGTGTCTCGAAATAATGAGCTACATCGTCGGTTAACACATCCGCTTGGCTAAACTTCATCGCAAGGCCTTGCTGTTGGGCGCTATGTTGTCCTTGTTCGCATAGATGTTGTTGCAACTCAATACTGTGCACTTTCGGTGCTTTATTATATGCCAGCATGCGTCCTAAGTGCCCTTTACCTGCACACCATTCAAGTACTGGCTCGGTTGGCACACCTAGTGCCGCAACAAAATCCTGTAACTGCTCGAATTTACGTCCTTTAATACCATTACTGATCCAAAAAGGATAATCAGTACGCTTAGCCTGCGCCGCCGATAATGCACTTAATTTGGGCAGTTGTTCAACACCTTCAATTAGCGGACTAAAAAATCTGTAGAGCGCATCTTGATCGCTGTCTAACTTTGCAACGTCGTTATCAGATAACTGCGCGAGTGGTGCTGACAAGGATGTCCATGGAAGTTCATCATAATCAAACGCAGTACACTGCCAATATTGGCGTGTTGCATAAAGGAGATTATCTAGGGCTGTAAACTGCTCAGCAAGGGTCATAAAGTTTAACGATTAGGAATTATTTTATCATTATACGCTTTTTTTAAACATCAGTCGTAAATAAAGCGGGAGGAATAAAATACTCAGAACAATTGCAGCGATGAGCATCCACGACAGTTCAATCTCTTCGGGTGTATCGTAATGATAGATAAAACCAAGCTTAACCTTATCAAAGCTACCCGCCTCAAGGTTATATAAATCGGCTATTAAGCGCCATTTAGGCATCGACATCGCACCAAGCTTGGTATCTGGTGGTAAAATGTAATCACTGAGTACTTCAGCTTCATTGGTTAACTCATCAAGACTTTTATGAGTAGCATATTTTTCTGCGGTAATCGCTATCGATTCTTCTAAATGCATCATTGCATAGCGCCAACCTTTTAAACTTGCTTTGTAAAATTTTTCGACCATTTTGGGGTTGGCAGCAAGTACGCTCTGTGTTGTGTAAAGAATATCACTGTAGACATTAATACCGTATTTTTGCGGGCATATAAGTCGATGTTCGATGCCTTTTTGCAACATTTGAAACGGCTCATTGGTGACGTAAACTTGCATCGCATCTAACTCACCGTTAAGCCATTCTTTTTCAGCATCGATACCGTGATAAACAGGAAGTTGTTCTGTATAAATACCACTTTGCTCCAACATCACCAGGAGTTCGGCACTTTCTTTTCTACTAATACTGCTAACACGTTTATTTTTAAAATCGTGGGGATGGAAGATATCTGAACTTTGTTTAACCATCCAACAATAAGGCGAAAATTGTAATATTGACGCCATGGCGACTAAAGGTTTACCGTCAATACGATGCTGAAGAATACCAGAGTGGCCAACCCCAAAATGAGCCTGTCCCCCGAGAACTTTATTAAAGGTATCAGGGTCACTTTTTATTGCTGGGACAATGTTCACAGTAAGCCCGGCTTCTTCGTAAAAGCCTTTTTCCTGTGCCATGTAGTAGCCTGCAAACTGAAACTGATGAGTCCACTTAAGCAACAAGGTTACGTTTTTTGTTTCAGCTACTGCGTGAAAGCAACATAATCCAAAAACGACACTGACCGTTGCAATAAATCCTTTTAATAGCAATGTTTTTTCCTGCACCGAACCGTTTAGATATAACTATAGGTAATGATATCAATAAGGCAACGTTTCTGGCCCAGTATTCACCTGGACCAGAAACTGGCAATTAATTGTTGGCAGCATAAGCTGTTGTTGTGGGAGGCTGAGTTGTTAAAAACTGAGTAAAACATGGGTTTTGTGTTTCGTCCTGTACATTGTAGCCCAAGCGATTTAAGTGTTCATTAAACACCTCGAATTGACTTGGCTCAATGGCAAAACCAGCCAATACATTCCCCATAGACCCGCCATGATTGCGATAATGAAATAAAGTGATATTCCAATTACTACCAAGGGTATCTAAAAATCGAGCTAACGCGCCTGGGTACTCTGGAAATTCAAAGCGCAGCAAGCGTTCTTGCATTTGCTGGGGCGCTTTCCCCCCAACCATATAACGCACATGCAATTTAGCTAATTCGTTATCTGATAAATCACAAAATGCATAACCGTTAGTTGTTAAGTCGTTTTTAAGCTCGTCAAGTTCTTGCTGACCTTGACGCAACGCCACACCTACAAATATTTGTGCTTCACCGGGTCCTGCATAACGGTAGTTAAACTCTGTAATCGCTCTGCCACCAAGAGAAGTGCAAAACTGTTTAAAACTGCCTTTTTCCTCGTGAATTGTGACTGCTAACAAGGCTTCGTTTTTCTCACCCAGTGCTGTGCGCTCTGCAACATAGCGCAGACGATCAAAGTTTAAATTAGCACCAGATAAGATAGCCGCTAAATGCAAACCTTTAAGCCCGCTTTGTTGACTCCACTTTTTAAGCCCTGCAGTGGCAAGTGCACCCGAAGGTTCAGCAATAGCGCGGGTTGAAACAAAGATATCCTGCATCGCTGCACATATCTCATCACCCGACACAGTAACCACTTCATCACAAAACTTTTGTGCTAAGCGAAAGGTCTCACGGCCAATAATTTTTACGGCTACACCATCGGCAAAACTCCCAACACGCTCAAGTTCAACAGGTTCACCGGCCTCAAGTGCCGCTTGTAAACAAGCGCTTTCTTCGGCTTCAACGCCAATTACTTTGATATCCGGGCGTAATGATTTTATATACACCGCCATTCCAGCAAGCAAGCCACCGCCACCTACAGGAATAAACACCGCATCAAGTTGGTTAAGTTGCTGCATTAACTCGCGTGCCACTGTGCCTTGGCCAACAATAACATCAGGATCGTCAAACGGCGGAACAAATACCCCATTACGCTTTTCAGTAAGTTCAAGCGCATGGGCTTTGGCCGCATCAAAATGATGACCATGCAACACCACTTCGCCACCAAGGGCGCGTACTGCATTAACCTTTATTTCAGGCGTTGTGACAGGCATGACAATAGTTGCCTGATGACCTAAATGTGATGCACTCAGCGCTACGCCTTGCGCGTGATTACCCGCAGAAGCAGTGATCACCACTGAGCCTTTGGGTAATTTTACTAATTTATTATATGCGCCACGCAATTTAAACGAATAAACGGGTTGCTGATCTTCGCGTTTTAACCAAACATGGTTCCCAAGGCGTTCACTCAAGGTAGGCATTTCGCTTACCTCTGTGACTTTTGCCAGTGGCTCCATGTTAGCCTGAATGATAGCGCGAAAATAATCGAGCTCTTGAGAAACCATAATTAACTAAGCTCCTCCAGTTTAGCCAAATCACGAACCGCACCTTTGTCAGCACTGGTTGCTAGTAGCGCATACGCTTTTAACGCTGATGATACATAACGGTCACGGTCAAGCGGCTTATAAGCTTGCTTACCACGAGCCAATTGTTTTTGTTTACGTGCTTCAAGCTCTTCATCAGTTAAGGCAAGTGTGATTTCACGAGTCGCAATATCAATAATGATTTTGTCGCCGTTTTCAACATACGCTATTGCACCGCCACTTGCGGCTTCAGGTGAAACGTGGCCAATTGATAAACCCGAAGTACCACCAGAAAAGCGACCATCTGTAATAAGTGCGCACTTTTCAGCAAGGCCTTTTGATTTTAAATAGCTGGTTGGATAAAGCATTTCTTGCATGCCAGGGCCACCTTTAGGGCCTTCATAACGAATGACCACTACATCACCGGCTTTTACTTCGTCATTTAATATGCCCTCAACTGAATCATCTTGTGATTCATACACCACGGCTGTGCCTTCAAAATGCAGCATTTCATCAACCACGCCTGCACTTTTCACAATACAGCCATCAACGGCCAAATTACCCGCAAGTACCGCTAAGCCACCATCTTGGCGAAATGCATGTTCGACACTACGAATACAGCCATTTTCACGGTCATTATCACCTTCATCCCAACGACACTCTTGGCTCATTGCCTTTGTTGTTCTAATTCCAGCAGGGCCTGCGCGATAAAACTTTTGCGCCGCTTTATTATCTGGATCTGTGGCATCCCATTTTTTAACGAGCTCACCCATTGTCATGCCAGCCACATGGTTCACTGATAAATCCACTAAACCGGCCTTACCAAGCTCTCGCACAATAGCCATCATGCCACCTGCGCGGTGTACGTCTTCAATGTGGTACTGTGCAGTAGCGGGTGCCACTTTGCATAAAAACGGTGTTTTACGAGATAATTCATCTATATGTGACATATCAAAATCGACACCAGCCTCTTGAGCGGCAGCCAACAAATGCAATACAGTATTTGACGAGCCCCCCATGGCAATATCAACCACCATCGAGTTCATAAAGGCCGTTTTATTTGCAATCGCACGTGGCAATACATCTTGGTTATCTTTTTGGTAATACTCGCGGCATAAATCAACAATACGTGCACCCGCTTCTACATACAGTTGTTTGCGGTCTTTATGGGTCGCAAGCGTTGTACCATTGCCAGGTAGTGCAAGGCCAATGGCTTCTAATAAACAGTTCATTGAATTTGCAGTAAACATGCCTGAGCATGAACCACAGGTAGGACACGCTGAGCGCTCTACTTGCTCTGAATCAGCATCACTTACCGATTCATCAGCACCTTTAACCATGGCATCAACTAAATCGAGTTTAATATCAATATTGGCTAGCTTGGTTTTACCCGCCTCCATGGGGCCGCCAGATACAAAAATCACGGGGATATTTAAACGCAGTGCCGCCAGCATCATGCCTGGGGTGATTTTGTCGCAGTTTGAAATACAGATCATGGCATCAGCACAGTGACCGTTAACCATATATTCAACCGAATCGGCAATTAAATCACGTGAAGGCAATGAATACAGCATGCCACCGTGGCCCATAGCAATGCCATCATCAATCGCGATGGTATTAAATTCTTTTGGTACACCGCCTGCTTGGGTGATGGTTTCAGCCATTAATTCGCTGAGCTGATTAAGGTGAACGTGACCTGGCACAAATTGCGTAAACGAATTCACAACAGCAATGATCGGTTTACCAAAGTCAGTGTCTGTCATACCTGTTGCACGCCACAATGCGCGTGCCCCTGCGCGTTTACGACCTTCTGTTGTTGTTGCACTTCTTAATTTAGCCATAATTACCTCAATTTTCAGCCGCGAGGCTGTTCCTCATTCTTAAAATTTTATTGCTGGTAGGCTAACCCACCAGCTCTGTTGATTTTGCTGTTGCGCTACACCGCTTGCTGCTGATGCACACTTTGTAATGTGACCTGTTTTACATCAACTAACTTAGTTAGTTGGGTGGTCAATAAATAGATAGGTTTATCACTATCGACCGTCATGGCCACATGATATTGACCATCGTCTACATTGAGCTGAAAATGGGTTAAGTCGAAGCCACGATGACGAACTACTCGTAAAAAGCGCTCAACAGCAACACTCTGATTTTTTAAGGCAATGGTTAAACTGTGTTTCATTTTGCACTCTCCGTCATCATTTGATCATTTGCCGCACCAGGGGGAACTAACGGCCACACATTTTCTTTATCATCAATACAGGCATGCACTATGTAAGGACCTTTACTATTAACCAACGCAGAGATTGCATCATCCACTTGGTTAGCATGTGTAATTGTTTGCCCAGGAATACCAAACACCGCAGCTAACTGCACAAAGTCAGGATTATCCGATAGGTTTGTTTCACTGTAGCGACCTTCGAAAAACAGCTCTTGCCATTGACGCACCATACCTAAGCGTTGGTTATCAAGGATAAGTATTTTTACCGGCAAATTGTTACGGCGAATCGTGGCCAACTCTTGAATATTCATCATGATTGAGCCATCACCAGATACCGTCATTACAAAATCATCTGGGCGGGCAACCTGAGCGCCAATAGCGGCCGGTAAACCAAATCCCATAGTGCCTGCACCACCACTGCTTAAGTGATTACTTGGGTGACTAAATTTCATGTGCTGTGCAACCCACATTTGATGCTGGCCTACATCGCAACACACTACGCCAGTGCTGGGCATGCGCTGACTAAGTTGATTCAATAAATACGGCGCAAATACTTTTTCACCTGGGTAGTCATAACGCCATGCATGTTTTACCATCATCTCTTTACTGTGCTCACGCCAAGCGTCGGGGGTTACAAAGCATTCAAGCTGAGGCAGTGACGTTTTTAAATCTGCAATTAACGACGCTTTAGCAGGTTTGCGTTTACCCACTTCAGCAGCATCGATATCTAAGTGGATCACGTTTGCCTTTGCTGCAAACTTACCTAAGTTACCAGTTACACGGTCGTCAAACCGTGCACCTATACACACCAGTACATCACACTCTTGTACGGCTAAATTAGCCGCTTGACCACCATGCATACCCAGCATACCTAAATCATACTCGTAATCGGGTAATACACTGCCAAGCGCTTTTAATGTTGAAACCGCTGGCATTTGGGTTTTTTCTAGAAATTGCATCAGTTCATTCTGCGCACCCGCTGCCTGCACACCACCACCTACGTAAGCAACTGGGCGCTGCGCTTCGCTTAACAGCTCATTCGCAATGGCAACTTGGTTTAAATCAAGCTGAGGTAAGTAATCATCTGCGGCAAGCCAAGGTTGAAAAGGAACTTGAGCCATTTGAATGTCCTTTGGGATATCCACTAAAACCGGACCAGGTCGGCCACTTTGTGCTAAGTGAATCGCTTCTTGTAATATTTCAGCCAAGTCCTCAGCACGCTCAACCATGTAGCTGTGTTTTGTACATGATAACGACATACCTAAAACATCGATTTCTTGAAAAGCGTCAGAGCCGATAGCCGCAGTGGGTACTTGCCCTGTAATCGCTAAAAGAGGCACAGAATCCATCATGGCATCAGCAAGAGCGGTGATTAAATTTGTAGCCCCTGGTCCCGATGTTGCAAAGCATACTCCTAACTTGCCCGTGCTGCGTGCAAAGCCTACTGCTGCAAACCCTGCACCTTGCTCATGACGAGTCAAATAATGCTTTACTGGCGCGCCGTACAAAGCGTCGTAAATAGGCATGATGGCACCACCTGGGTAACCAAATACATCCTTTACGCCATGCTTGGCTAATAAATCGATTGTTAACTCTGCGCCTGTCATTAATAAATCCCCATTCCTCAGTGACATTTTAAGCTCAATTACTAAATCTATACCCTGAAACTAAAAAGCCCCCCGACTTGTTAAGTGCGGGGGGCTTTTCGATGCTTTACAAATTTAAAGCACTAAGTAGCCCCCGCGGTAATAATAATCACCACGACGTTAATTAGGACTAGGTTTAGTGTGTTTGTAAGCATGTAATAAATACCGTAAATTTGTTTAATTAGCGCAGGAGCGTTTGCATCCTCGCTGTCTTTATCTATTAGTACCGCGATGCCCGTGTTAAGTCAACCCTAAAAACAATCTAAAAAACCTTGCAACAATTGAGTTTACTGGTTTAAAAATTCAAAATTTAGAAAAATACGAATTAAGCTTTCAAATATAGCAATTTATTGATAATTCATACCTAGTAATACCCGTTTCAAGGTTTGATTCATTTTTAGCAAAACTTGCATAAACTTTCGATAGATTTAAATGATAAAATCCAAAAGAAGCCATATCAGAAACAAAAAGCATTTTGTAATAAAATAACAACTGCTCGTATAATTAAGGCACTTGGGTATATGATTGTAGTAGCAACTCATCGCCTAATTAAGGCACTTAGGTATATTATTGCAGTAGCAACTCAACAATAAGGATAATTATGAACTTCACGCAGCGTATAAGTAGCTACTTTATTTTAGCTATTTTACTCACACTCAGCTTTGCCAGTAATGCAGAGCCCGGCCTTTGGCAACTTGAAAAAAACGGTGTTAAATCGTATCTGTTTGGCACTGTTCATGTGGGTGATACCAGCATGAAAGGTTTACCAAGCAAAGTTACTAAAGCCATTGATGCAACTGATAAAGTAATTGTCGAGGTCGACATCAGTGCAATTGGGCCGATGGAAATGCAGCGCCGCTCTATGCCATTTATGATGCTAAAAAACGGCAAAACCCTAAAAAGTGAATTGTCTGAGCAAAACTACGCAAAATTAAAAGAATACTTCAGCAAAAAGTCGATTGATATTGCCATGTTTGACGGCCTTGCACCGTGGGCAGTCATGGTCACCATGATGCAAATCGAATTTCAAAATGCCGGATTTTCAGATCAAAACGGCATCGACAAGCAAGTACTTGCTTATGCGAAAAGCAAAAACAAAGCCGTAGGCGAACTCGAAACGTTAGAGTACCAAATGGAAATGTTTAACCACATGTCGCTGCTAAGTAATGAAATGATAGAAGAAACGTTTGAGCAACTCGCCGATGTTGAAACCTACTTTATTGCACTTGTAGATGCATGGAAAAATGGCGACATGGCAATACTAACCAAGTACTACAACGAAAGCTTTGACGACAGTAACTACGGCGAAATCAGCGAACAAGTGATGCTGATTGAACGTAATAACAACTGGGTAAAAGAGCTCACCCCACGCCTAGCTAAAGAGCAATTATTTATTGCTGTAGGCGCCCTGCACTTACCCGAACAGCACGGTTTATTAAAGCAGTTTAAAGACCAAGGGATAACCGTTACTCGCTTGTAACTAAATGCTCTAATGTAGGTCGTCATTTATGGCGACAACCTGCGCCTTTTGAGATTGACGCGCTAAAGCACGACCTACATGTGCGCAGCACTACCAAACGATTTAAATGCTTGGACAACTCAGCTAGAACGCTCAAGAAATCTGTTTAAAAGCAGCCTGTTAGATTGTTTTTCCTGAATGAAAATAAACCATCAAAAGTACGGTACCTAGAGTCAATTCAAACTCTGTAAACTTTTGGAGTCATCGTATATTGCTATGTACTAAATAGCCATGGCAATACAAATAAAGCGGTCACAAAAAATATTAGACCAAGAATATAACCTTTATTTTGAGATTTTCGCCAAAACAATGTTTGAGCTTCCTGCTCTGATTGACTTAATAAATGCTCACAGTGCGGGCATCTATTGCCTAAATACATTATCAAGTTGCAGCTAGGGCATTTTGCTGACGGTTCAAATTCACGCATTGCCCAAATTGTAGGCTTTTCTGGCTTCATAGCTTCCTTGCTAACTAACGAGCATTTAAAGTAACCCGCTTTTAATGTGTTTTACTAATAGATTAACCATAGCTGAGTTCCTATTTTGATTCAATCGGATGATGATGCTCGTACTGGCTTATCAATTATCAACACTAACTTCTCGGCTCCCGTTCATTCATTACTCATGATGCAAATAGATTTAAGTCTGTTATTCACAAAGAGTTCAAGAGGCGCTCCGCTTTAGAGAAGTACTAAGGTGCTAAATGGGTGGCTCAACTTTGATAAAATAATTTGCCGTGCTTTAAACCTTTTATAATTCCTTTGCGACTAATTAATAAATACATACACACAACAGGTAACGTTATGAAGAAATTATTATTATTAACGGCATTAACAGCGTTTTTGAGTACACAAGCATTAGCAAAATCAGAACATCAAATAAATCAGTCTTTTGCGGTTGATACACAAACTACATTAGATATTAGCTTTCCTGTGGGTAGCCTTGATATCAGCACGTACGATGGCAATGAAGTTAAGGTGACGGTCGAATTAGAAGCAAAAAATAATGGCTGGTTTAATAACAGTGACGAAATTGAAAGCCTAACCATTGATACTCAGCAGACGGGCAGTGAGCTGGCCCTGAGCTTGGATAATGACGATGTTCAACAAACATGGACTGTTACCGTGCCACGCAGCTTAGCCGTTAATTTAGACTTGGGCGTGGGTGATATTGAAATCAATGACTTTGCTAATAGCGCTGATATTGAAGTCGGTGTTGGTGCTGTACGTATTGATAGCCAAAGTGATGATTATAAATATATTTCGCTAGATAGCGGTGTGGGTGATACACGAATTTCTGGGTTTGTAAGTGATGCAAAAACAACTCGTAAAATGGTGAGCTCTGAAAGTGAATATTCAGGTAATGGCACGCATACAGTAAAGATTGAAGTGGGTGTAGGCGATATAAAAGTAAAACATTAGGGTCAGTTAACCTTTTAAGGTTGAATTTGCAGCAACCTGTTTGGTATTTAGGCAGGGCAGCGCCTATGTGGTGTGGTTATTTCCCATAAATAGGTGAAAACGCAGCATCAATGCTAAACAGGCTTTGCCCGATTTTGACTTAGCCCACTAGGTTACAAACCTCGCGCCGCGATTAAACCGCCCAGGTTTGAACGAATTTTAATCCGCAAAGGCAACAGACATTAAACTTTTTAGAAAAAATCCTTGGTTAGCCCTTATTGATTGTGTCGGTAAGGGCTTTTTTGATTGTCTCTAAATTAATTGGTTTAAACACATGTGCATTTGCACCTAGTAGTACCGTACGATCAATATCAGTTTGTGACATATTCGCAGTAACAACAATAATAGGCATGGTTAAGTTTAATTCTTGGCGAATAACTTCAATCGCTTTAAACCCATCCATGACAGGCATGTTTAAATCCATAAACACGAGATCATAGCTGTTTTCTTCTGCTTTGGCGGTCGCAATCAAGCCATTTTCAGCTAACTCATTGGTGTAACCTATCTCCTTTAATATCCCTTTAAGTATCATTGCATTTAACGGATTGTCTTCAACTATTAAACAATGCAAGTTAGTAGGTAAAGGCTGTTGTGTTTGAGGTTGTTGTATTGCTATAGGAAGCAAAACATTTATGCATGCGCCGTGGGGCTCGTTTTCTGAAAACTCAATATGGCCTTGTTGCATTTGTAAAATATGTTGAACACGCGCTAACCCCACTTGCATTCCTTGAAAGTGATTATCTTGTTGAGTATGTTCATTGGTTGATAAGTAAGGGTAGTAGTTTTTAAAGCCTATGCCGGTGTCAGCAACTATTAATTTAAGTTGCTGATTATTTGTAATAGACGCTTCAATGCTAATTTTACCTGATTCGGTAAATTTTAATGCATTAGATATCAGTTCACTCACCACCTGTTGAAAACGACGATGATCCAGTTCAACCATACAATCTAAAGAGTCTGCTAAGTGTTTTTCTAATATTAGCCCTTTTTTCTGACAGGCAAATTGATAGGATTGAATAACTGTATCAAGGGACTGCCGTAAATTTGCTTTACTCGGTACTAACGTCCATTGCCCCAAGCTCATTTGTTGAACTTCATTTAACTCATCCAAAATATTAAGTAGCCGATGTGAGCAGTAATGCGCTTGTTGCTGCAAAGCATTTTGCGCATCTGACGCCTCTAACTGCTCCACTGCATTGAGTAGGCCTTGCAGTGGTGTTCTCAATTCGTGGCCTGCTCTGGCAATAAAGCGCTGTTTATTTTGACTAAGAGATTCGGCATGTTGTTTTTGCTTTTGATATTTATCGAGTGTGGTTTTTATATGTTTTTCCATTGGTTTAAAAATAAACCTTAATTCCACAAGCAACAGTAATAAAGTGAATAACCAAACACCTAATTCAATGTTAGACACCATAGTGACTTTATTATTGGATTGGTCCTCAAATAAGCCGACGGCGTGATCAAGTTTTTTTAATAAAAGCTCAACAGTTTTGATATTTAAACTATCAGGTATATTGCTGTCATTCTCGAAGTCAGATTGCACAAATGCAGTGGCAGCTGCGATAAACAGTTCACTGTGTTGCGCTAAATTATTTGGTGCTAAAAAGTAATAATCTTTGAGCGCGTCATTCAGAAGAACGTACTCACCAGCCGCATTGGTTTGCAATAAAAAGTTATGCCCCTTTTTAAAGGCTGTAACTGCTTGCTCTAGAGAATGACGATGTTGAGCGTCATCTTTTTGGCTAACTACATTGACATGCCAGGCTATTTTTTGTGAAAGCATGCGCTGTTTACCAGCGATATTGATTACATGGGCATCCGTTTTTTGGATTGATAAGAAGAATTGCAAAATTAGAGCTGCGGCGGTACTTAAAATCGCAATCGCCAACAAAGCAAGGCGATAACGTGACCGAATTTTAGCAATTACCTCTATCATAGCCCCCCCTTGTTACTTTAAATTTTATTTATACCCAAGCCATCTCAAAATGTGAGCGTCGTTGGAATTAAAAGCGATTCAGGCAAGGCATTGATTGCAAATAATGGTTGTTCCTTCTTAAAAGGGAGTGCCATTCTTGCAAAGTAACGCCTTAATATTAAGCTCCTGTGAAACGCTGAATTCTGCACCTTGAGGTGGCTTGGGTATAATTGTAGCCTAGCAATGCAAAAGTAACACTTTGTATAAAATAAAAAACCTCGTATAAAACGAGGTTTTTTTTGATACTCTCTTCGTAAACTTAACGATTCTCTAAGCGGTTATAATCAAATAAACCATATTCAATTTGCCGATATTCTTTAGCCACATCATGCAAAATATCACTATATTGCCAAAATTGAGGATGTGTTCTGCGGATCGCAAACTGGCTCTTTAACGCTCTGTAATCCGCCTCATCTTTTATTTTAGGCAATTGCTGTGTAAAGCTATCCACTTGCTGTTGATTGTTTAAATACCAGATTGCTTCAGGGTAATCACCAATGAAGCCAGGCACAATTGTCACTGTATCTTCAGCATATGCTCGCTGACCTTCCTCATTTAGTAAGCTAGAAATATTATAATGTGCGTTGTGGTGAATTAAGGTATACGCCTGATGTCCAGCGTCACCTTCTTTAACCAACACGTAAGAAATTTGCGGTAATAGGTTAACTGCTTTTGCTGGCATATTATTTAATTTTTGCAAGGGCTGAGGTACTTTTGTAAAGTCGTAACGCGGGCTTAATACGGGTTTTAATACCTGTTTAATTAAACCGTAAAGCTCTTGTTGATGGTGATTGGTTTTGTATTCAATACCCGTTGCTTGGCTAAATTGCTCACCATATTTAAAAAAGTTAGTCAAACTTGTCGGTGATTTACGGTACCAATTAGCATTCAACTCTTTTCGCTGTTGTTTTGGCAGCAACGCTAAAAAGTTTTGTTCGCCTTCGAGTCTTAAAAAGTCCATGTATAAACGCGTTATTAGTTGGTGACCGATATTGCCATACACGTCAAAGCCTGCCACTAATAAATAGTGAATACGTTCAAATAGCGCATAATCAAGTACCCACATGGTTTTTGGCTCTTGCCCTATAAACCCTTTTACAACGGTTGCGCTATCAAAGTGGCGGAAAATAGTCAGTGCGGCATTGTCATTCACACCTTCACCACGCCATAAAAGATCCGTGGTTAAATGCTCGCCATTTTTAAACATTTCATTGGCAAGTTTTACTTTAGCTTCAATGTATGTGCTTTGACGGTTAGCGTATTTTACCCAGCTAGAAATTGGTAATGCGTTACTTTCTTCTGCTGCAGGAAGTGCCAGTGCATCTTCATGTTGCAGGAGCATTTGGCCAACTTGTGGTGTCGCCGCTTTATCAGGATCCGCAAACGCGACCCAAAAATGGTCGTTAATCACATTTAATGCAATTTGCCCACGGCACACAGGTCCTTTAATAAAGCCCATTATAATTAGCTCAGCTTCATCCAGCATAAACTGATACTTTGATTTTACCGGTATAACAGCAAAGGCTTTAAATGGATTAGATGCCACTTCAGGCTTGTAGCTTGGCATTTTTTTAACTGTGTAATCTGGCTCGATAAACTGGCTGTATATGCGTGCTAACTTGCTATCGTTTAGGGCTAGGGGAAGATGCGTTTTAGCTAAAATAGTGGAGCGCTCATGCATCAAGCGGTAGTAAACACGATCCACTTTTGGATCATCATATGGACGGCGCGTGTTAATAAGTTTAATTGCTTGTCCTGGCGGCGTACTAGAGCGTACCAATTTGAAAAAGCTCTGTTCGCCTTTTTGCTCAAAGTATATATGCGCTAAATACCAATGCTCGTAAATATAGCGTGCAGCCAACTGATGCTTTAAGCTGTCTTGATTTAAAAAGCTTTCCCAGCGCTGAGCTTGCGCGGTTGCCTCTTTACTTGGTGGCTCAATATGAGCCATTTTGCCACCGCTTTTAAGCCACTTTTCTAGGTGTTTAAATTCGCTTCGGGTAATACCTGGTAGGCCATAGGGCATGCCTGCATGTGGTTGGCTTTTTGCTAAGCGGTCAAATTCTTCTATGCCCGTGCATGATTGGGTGCGATCTAGTGCAAAATCAAATTCGTCGCCCAAGACGTCATCTTCTGGTAGAGGTGAGCTCATTTTTAACACTAAACTGTTATACAAAACGCTCCCTGCTAAATTACCTTGCTCTGTTTGACCGCGCTCGTTGAGTACCGGTGAGAAATTTTTCTCACGCCACCCAGCGGTATCAGCTGCATCATAAAGTAAGCGGCTAGGCTTTGAAGCAAGTAAACGCGTGCCGTCATACACTAATTCTTTACTCAAGCCACGGTCAATACCTTCCGGTGAAGATAGTTTCAATTGGCAAGGAGCATCGTAACACCCATGACAAACAACACATCGAGTATCTAGTACAGGTTGCACATGCTGTAAAAATTCGCGACCAGCGCCTGAGTCATGTTCTACAATTCGCTGCTGAACATTTTCGGGCCCGAATAGTTCATCATAATGAGCAGCCCCAAGGTATGCGCAACCGGTTAATATAATAATCGCCACGCTTAGCAATAAGGATTTTTTCATGCGTTTACTCGTCCTTATCACCTAAGTCAAATGTTGGCATCATATCCATCTGTGGTGATACGAATGTCATATCATTTTCAGCATCTAACATTGCACTGAGTAATGGCCCGTGTGTCAGTGTTAATTGCGCTTGGTGAGCCAATTCTGTCAGTGCAGCAAAACTTTCATTCTGTGCGTCTAATTGGTATTCATTGATAGTGATCCCGATACTGCTGTCAACACTTGGGTTTTGGCAAAGCTGTGTTAACAACTCATCGTCTAATACGATTGTTAATAATAAATCAGGCTGCTCTAAATCACGTTGGTTTAACGTTTCATCAAAAAGAAATAACGGAAGGGTTAGGTTGCTATCTTGCTCTAATTCCATGTGCGGCTCTCTAAAAGGGGCTGTTTGGGCTTACATTCAAACGATTATAGCAAAAAATAGGATCAAAATTAGGGAAAGATTTTAGTAGCGGTGCGCTTTAAAAGGCACCACTATTTATACAGATTAAATTACAAACAGCTATTACCAAGGCAAGGTCTCACCGTTTGAATGCCAAAACCCGCCGGTACTTTCTAGGTTGAGTTCATCAATACGTTGAGTTAAGCGCTCCGCAGCTTGCTCTGGTGAAATATCACCTGCGAAATTAACCATTTGAGTTTGAACAAAGCCGGGGTGAAAAAGCCCTACCGCTATATTTTTACCTTTTAGCTCGTGAGCTAAACTTACAGATGCTGCATTAAGTGCGGCTTTAGACATCCGATAACCAATGTATCCACCTGAGCCATTATCTGCTATTGACCCCATACGACTGGTGATCATTGCCACTTTCGCATCAACACCTAAGCTGTGAAGTAGTGCATGAGTAACCCTAATTGGGGCAACTGCATTAATTGTTAGTTGCTGATTGATAGCAGCAAAGTCCATATCTGCCATGCTTTCATTTGAAAACACGCCCGCATTATTGATTAAAAGATCAACTTTATGTCCATGCAACTGATTTTGTAGCGCTACAATGTCGCCCTCATTTGCAACATCAATATTACTAATAATAGTAACATCGAGCGCTTTTAACGCATCACTTGGTTCGCGAACGATTGCAGTAACCTGATAGCCTTTTGCTAAGTATTGTTGGCATAAACTTAGGCCTATACCTCTATTTGCGCCTGTAATAACTACATGCTTAGTCATAAATTAGCTCCAATAAAAATGATAACAATGTACTTGGGGCAAATAAAAATAAAAAAAGCGCCTCAGCGCTTATTTTGGTAATTTATAAAACACTATGCTCAAACTAACCACATTTAACATCATCCATTGCGGAGGTCATAATTGAAAACACTGCCCCTTGCGGGTCTGTGATCACACTAAAGCGCCCTACTTCTGGTATATCTGTGGGAGGCACACACACTTCACCACCTAATTGCTGGGCTTTTGCTGCTGCCTCATCACAATTGCTTACTGCAAAATAAATCATCCAATGAGCTGGAATGTCAGCTGGCCACTCTTCGGTCATTTCAATCATGCCGGCCACAGGCTTACCAGCGACATTAAACAGAGTATAGTTCATACCTTCCATGGGCTTTATTTCACTTTCCCACCCTAAAAGTTGGCAATAAAATTCACGGCTTTTTTCACTGTCTCTACTGGCTAGCTCGTGCCAATATGGTGTATTTAGCTCCCCCAAGCGCTGGCACCCAACATGCTGGTTACCTTGCCATAAAGCAAACATAGCGCCACCGGGTTCATTTATAAGCACCATTCGGCCGGCATCCATAACATCATGAGGACCTGCAACTATTTCAGCACCTAACTGCTGCGCTTTGGCTGCCAAGGTATCAATATCATCAACAGCAATATAAGTAAGCCAATGACTTGGCACATTCGCGGCTTTTTGCTCTTCTGGCATCTGGTACATAGCGGCAATATCATCGCCTTGCTTTTGTAGCATGGTGTAATATAAGTCATCACCTATAGGTTGGTCATCATAGCCCCACTCGAATAGCCCAGTGTAAAATGCTTTACCTTTAGCCCAGTTGTGCGTACATAATTCTGACCAACAAAACACCCCGTGAGGATGGTTTACTTTTTGTGTGCTCATGGCTTTCTCATTATTTGATGTTGATACACTAAAGTTAAAGTAGGAAGCTTTATTTTACCAGTTTTAAACGTAAACTAATTACCCCGATAAAACCCATACGCATATTAGTGGTGATGATGATTGCTTTTTAAAGTCTTCCCATTTGTATCGTAAAAACCAGTCGCGCCATGCTCAACAAAGCCTAGGTTAATCATTTTGGCTAAAAACGGGTCGCTTTCGTTGTCGCCAATATCCGCATAGTCTGTGGTTTGGTACTTATCCCAACGAGCAAACTGCTCAAGTACTTTTTGTTTGTTAAAGCTCACTGATTGTAATGATATTTTGCGACTGTAGTTAGCCTTTTGAATCTGCATCGATTCGACTAATTGCTGATTACTTAACCAAACAACCTCAATAACAGTATCTGCTTTTTTCAAACGGTAATATTGCTTTGTGTCACACCCATCGCCCTGCTCACTTTGCAGTTGCATCTTTGCCAGTAGCTGATCACTGATTAATTGATACTTACTGCTAAAATCTAACTGACCCTTTACTTCAGAGGGATGATATTCAATTCCTCGTTTTGCCTGAGTAAAGTAGCGAATAGGACGAATTTGCTGATTTCTCAACTGCTGC
The DNA here is from genome assembly GCF_004766475.1 of Pseudoalteromonas sp. KS88. Classification (NCBI taxonomy): domain Bacteria; kingdom Pseudomonadati; phylum Pseudomonadota; class Gammaproteobacteria; order Alteromonadales; family Pseudoalteromonadaceae; genus Pseudoalteromonas; species Pseudoalteromonas sp. KS88. The sequence continues at coordinate 96,636 of NZ_PYHV01000018.1, read as the reverse complement.
CACAACTCAACCAGCTGTTCACTTTGTTGCGCAACTTGACGCGGAGTACGCCATAATGTGAATAATTGCTCCTTTGCAGACAATTTGTGGCTAGTTTGCTCGCTTACTTTGTAATTAGCTTGCACATATTGATTATCGGTTTTGCACTCAACAGCACTGGCAAATGGGCTTAACAAAAGCATAGATAAAATAAGTAGTTTCATGGCATGTAATTTCTTTGATTAGAGTAGGTATTACTGTATCGCGTTGATTTGGCATATTTATGACAAGAGCAACTCAGGTGAGTTGCTCTTTAATTGCAAATTAACTGACCAATTACTTGGCTAGTTTTGCATCTGCATTTTTAACAAGGTCACCAGCATAATCCATTACATGGAACAGGAAGCTTTGTTCGTTTGTGCCTGTTACCAGGTGTGCGCCTGGGCCTATTGCATAAACACCAACATCTTCACCTGCATGTGTCTCTGAACCAAGTGGTACCGTTGCTTCTTGGTGAAAACCAGGGCTCATTGTGTCGACTGATGTTAAATCAAAACGACCCACTGCTGGTCCCTCAAGGTAGGATGCATCTGCATTCGTTTCGCCCCCTAAGTCTCTGTAACCTAAACCATTAGTGTAACCAACCGTGGTATATGGCATGCCATCTGCAGCCATGCTTGGCTCAGTTTTGCCAACCGCTACCACTTTTCCTAATATTGGGTTACCTCGTTTTGGGTAGCCTGCAATTGTGAATACATGGCTGTGGTCGGCCGTTACAATGATCAAGGTGTCTTCAACGCTGGTTTTATCCATAGCGACTTGAACAGCCTTTGATAGTTCAATGGTATCATTTAGCGCATTGTAAGCATTGCCTGCATGATGAGCATGGTCAATTCGTCCTGATTCAACCGTAAGGAAAAAACCCTTGTCGTTATTATCAAGTACATCAATCGCTTTAGACGTCATTTCTGATAATGATGGTTCACCAGCGATATCATTCGCACGGTCTGCTTCATACTGCATATGCGATTCATTAAATAAACCAAATACTTGCGAAACACTTTCTGTATCAAGGTTATTGAACCCAGCTTGGTCCATAACATATTGACCATCAGGGTATTTAGCCTGCCACTCGGCTGTTAAATCTCGCTCATCTGTGCGATCCCCTTCAACAGCACTCATTGCATCTGAAGAGTTGAAAGCGGCATCTTTTGGTAAAAAGTGACGACGACCACCCCCCATTACTACTTCAAGGCCATCTACATCAACACCTGCAAAGCGTGCTTCTAAGTTGGCTTCAAAGTTAACAAGCTGAGAAGCAATATCTTCACACCCACCTGTTACGGCATCTTCAGGCATGTCGGATACATCTTCCCAGTTACGGTCTGCAGATTTTGCATATGTCGCAGCAGGTGTTGCATGAGTGATGCGAGCCGTCGATACAATACCAGTTGCTAAACCATTAATTTCAGCAAGTTCAGTCGCGGTGACAAGCTCATTACCAGCAACCGTTGAGCAGTCGCCGCGCTCGATGTCTTCATCAACACCAATTACGCCTACGTCGGTTTTAACACCCGACGCCATTGCTGTCATTGTGCCTGCTGAATCCGGTGTTTGAGCATCTACATTGTACGTTTTAGAAAAGCCAGAGAACGGCATGGTGTCAAAGCTTAATAGGTGCTCTTCACCCATTTTACCTTCAAGCTGACCTGCAAGAATACGTGCTGCTGTCACGGTTGATACACCCATGCCATCGCCCACAAATAAAATAATATTTTTTGCTTTGCCTGATTCTTTTACTATTTTTTCAATATTGTCTTGGCTTGTTGCCATTTTCACTTTTGCATCTTTAAACCATTGGTTAGTCGATAAATTTACTAACTGCTGAGGTGTTAAAGAACTTGCTGGATCATTACATGTAACTGTAGTTGTTAATACCTCATCGGCATCTAGCTCACCGTTACGGTTCGTATCTTCACCTTCAAGCTTTTCGGTGCCGCCATTGACGCACTGCTCAGACCCTACTGGCAAAGTGTTATTTACAATTAGAGATTTATAATCTTTATCGTCATCTGAGCAGCCAGTTAATGCGACTACAACAGCTAAAGATAGTAGGTTTAATTTTTTCATGTTAGCCGCCATTATTGTTTAATTAATTCGAGTGCTTGATTAACTAAGTGAAACACTACATTTTGCTCTACTACACCTTGCGCAAGTTGTGCACCCGGTCCTTTGGCATGAAGTGTAATGTCTTCACCAGCATGTGTTTCAGAGCCAAGAGGTACTGTTGCCTCTTGGTGAAAGCCTGCACTTGTGGTATCAATAGTGGTTAAATCATGACGGCCTACATTAGGGCCTTCAAGATAAGCAGCATCTGCGTTTGTTTCATCACCTAAATCTCTATAGCCTAGGCCATTTGCATAACCTACCGTTGTATAAGGCATGCCATCTGCTGCAAGCGTAGGATCTTCTTTACCTACCGCCACAACTTTACCTAAAATTGGGTTACCCCGTTTTGGATAACCTGCAATCGTAAATACATGGCTGTGGTCGGCTGTTACTAAGATGAGTGTTTCTTCAGGGTTGGTATTATCAACCGCAGCTTGTACAGCCTTAGCAAACTCAATGGTATCGTTTAACGCGTTATAGGCATTACCGGCATGGTGAGCATGGTCAATACGACCTGACTCCACCGTCAAAAAGAAGCCTTTTTCATTATTACCTAGGATATCAATGGCTTTGGCTGTCATTTCAGATAACGAAGGCTCACCTGCGATATCATTCTCACGATCTGCCTCATACTGCATATGTGATTCATTAAACAACGCCAATACTTGCTTTGTATCCGCAGATATAGCCTCAAAACCTGCTTTATCCATTACATATTGGCCATCAGGATAGCTTGCTTGCCATTCAGCTGTTAAGTCACGTTCATCTGTTCTATCGCCTTCTACTTCGCTCATTGCATCATCTGAGTTAAAAGCAGCATCTTTTGGTAAAAAGTGACGACGTCCGCCACCCATTACAACATCTATACCGTCAACATCAGTACCTAGAAATCTTGCCTCTAGGTTTTTTTCAAAATTCACTAACTGCGATGCAATATCTTCACAACCATCGGTCACTGCATCTTCTGGCATATCAGATACATCTTCCCAGTTACGATCTGCTGATTTGGCATAAGTCGCTGCTGGTGTCGCATGAGTAATGCGCGCGGTTGATACCACACCCGTTGCTAAACCTTTAATTTCAGCCAACTCTGTAGTGGTAATTAATTCATTACCAAACACGGTAGAGCAATCGCCTCGTTGAATGCTTTCATTAACACCAATCACACCCACATCGGTTTTCACACCAGAGGCCATTGCAGTCATTGTGCCTGCAGAGTCTGGTGTTTGCGCATCCACATTGTATGTTTTTACTTGAGCTGAATAAGGAAATGCTTCAAAACTAAGCAACCCTTCTTCACCCAATTGACCTTCACGTTGGCCAGCTAATATACGTGCTGCAGTTAACGTGGATACACCCATGCCATCACCCACAAACAAGATCACATTTTTAGCTTTAGTTTGTTGTTCTTCTTGAGCTTGGTTTTGCTTAGTAGCAAGTGTAGTTTGAGCACTTTCGTACCACTGGCTTTGTGTTTGGCTTTGCGGTAAAACACCTGCATTTGCTACTGCAGATATCGCCAATGTAAACCCAATTGCGGTCGCAATTTTATTGATTTTCATTCTAAATTCCGTCTCTATGTTTTTGATATAGAATCGTTAGCCCCAAGGGGGATGAGTTAAAGTACGGGAGAGATATTAGTGAAGATTTATGAAGCTAACGGTGATTATCAATGACAATGAGGTTAAGAAAAAAAGTAATATTTATTAAAATCAACAGTTTGGATATGATATACCATAACAAAATACAATTGAGGTAATTTCTTCAATGAGTACTGACAAGGTCTTGTTAAATAAAAGAGATAGAGTTAAATCTAGTTACATCGGTAAGCGAGCGCGAGCGATAACACTATCAGGCATTTTTTTCGCTAGTTGGCTTAGTGCACGTTCTATTTTTTTATGGGTTGCCATGTCAGCAACCATGGCATGAAATAACCATCTATAGGCATCTTCATAATCACGTGGGCTGCCAAAACCATCGTTAAATAGTTTAACTAACCTTAATTGGGCTTTTAAATTACCTTGCGCTGAGGCTTCACGTAGGTAAGTGACTGCCATAGCTTTATCTTTTTGCACTAGTTGGCCAACGTCATAATAGCGGCCAAGTTGTTCCAATGCCGCTGCCAAACCTTGATTTGCAGCTTGGCGCATATAATAAACACCTAGTTCAACATTGCGATCAACACACACAGCATATGCCAGCATATCGCCATATAAAAACTGATAAGACGGCAGTGCCATTTTATTGGCTCTCGCTTCAATATCTTGCACTAACTGGCAATCATCTGCCTTTACGCGAGCTAAATGGGTATTTTTATTGATCAGCGCTAACAGCTCTGTTTCAGTATACAAAGGGACAGCCGTTAAAGGCTCATCTGCTTTGGCGTAACTAACAGGCAGCATTGATAACAACACTAATGATAAACAAGATAACAAACGCATTTAGGCCACTTTAATTTTAAAACCATCTTAATAAAGTTTATACAAAGATCGTTCCATATTGAAATAAAGACACAAAAAAAGCTGCACTAGGCAGCTTTTTTAGTACTAACAGTATTTATGCAAACGGGCTGCGTAATACCATAGTTTCTACACGATCTGGGCCAGTAGAAATAATATCAACAGGTACGCCTGTGATTTCTTCAATACGTTTGATGTAATCAAGCGCTGCTTGTGGTAACTGATCAACAGACGTCGCGCCGACTGTGTTTTCAGACCAGCCTGGCATTTCTTCGTATACTGGTGTTACTTTCTCGTAACCTTCAGCAGCAAGTGGCGTTACGTTAGTAACTGTGCCATCTTCAAGTTTGTAACCAGTACAGATTTTTAACGTTTCTAAACCATCAAGTACGTCTAGTTTAGTTAAGCAGAAACCTGAGATTGAGTTAATTTGTACCGCGCGGCGCATTGCCACTGCATCTAACCAACCTGTGCGACGAAGGCGACCCGTTGTTGCCCCAAACTCATGGCCAACTGTACCTAAGTGTTTACCGATTTCGTCTTGTTTTTCAACACCATCGTAAAGCTCTGTAGGGAAAGGACCAGAACCTACACGCGTTGTGTATGCTTTGATAATACCTAACACGTAATCAAGGTTTAATGGACCAAAACCAGCACCCGTTGCAACACCACCGGCAGTCGTATTAGACGATGTTACGTATGGGTAAGTACCATGATCGATATCAAGTAACGTGCCTTGAGCACCTTCAAACAAGATATTTTCGCCAGCAAGACGAGTTTGATCTAGTAATTCAGTAACATCAACAACCATTGCTTTAAGGATATCAGCAACAGCCATTGCATCATCAAAAGTCTGTTGGAAATCAACTGCATCTACTTTGTAGTAGTTCACTAGTGTGAAGTTATGGTATTCCAATACTTCTTTAAGTTTTGCAGCAAATAATTCAGGGTTGAATAAATCACCGATGCGTAAACCACGACGGGCTACTTTATCTTCGTAAGCTGGACCAATACCACGACCTGTAGTACCGATAGCTTTATTACCACGTGCTTTTTCACGGGCTACATCTAATGCGATGTGGAAAGGCAAAATTAGCGGACATGCTTCACTGATCAATAAACGTTCGCGTACTGGTACGCCACGTTCTTCAAGCATGCCAATCTCTTTCATTAGCGCTTCTGGTGAAACTACAACACCATTACCAATCACACACTTAACATTGTCACGTAATACACCCGATGGAATAAGGTGTAAAACTGTCTTTTCACCGTCGATTACTAAAGTATGCCCTGCATTGTGGCCACCTTGGTAACGAACTACTAAAGATGCTTTGTCTGTAAGGAGGTCAACTACCTTACCCTTACCTTCGTCACCCCATTGGGTGCCTAATACAACAACGTTTTTGCCCATTGTAAATTCACTTAGAAAAAATTAGGACGAGATTTTACCAGAAAATGAGGGCAAAGATCACCCCGTTTAGGTTATTTTTTCTGCGAGAGGCAAAAGCAATACCTACAATAAAAATTAACTGGTTGAATAACATTAAGTTATTCATAAAAATTCGTTTTACTAAAAGAAAAACCCTGCATACACAGGGTTTGGATTTGGTCTAGTTATGAAGGAAAAAATTACTGCGCTGTAGCGCCCTTCATGTATTTAAAGAAATCGCTATCAGGTGATAATACCATCACATCTTGCTTATCTTTAAACGTTTGCTTATAGGCTTCTAATGAACGAACGAAGCTAAAGAATTCAGCATCTTTGTTATAAGCATTTGCGTAAATAGCCGCTGCTTGCGCATCACCAGCACCACGCACTGCACGCGCATTTCGCTCTGCATCAGCAAGCATTACTGTTACACGACGATCAACTTCTGCACGAATTGTTTCTGCTTTTTCCTGACCTTCAGAACGATGCTCTTTTGCCACAGCAGTACGCTCAGCACGCATACGTTGGAAAATCGAGCTACTTACTTCTTGTGGTAAGTTGATTTGCTTAACACGCACATCAAGCACTTCAATACCCAGCTCTTTTGCACTTTCAGAGGCTTGCACTAATGCTTCTTCCATCAACTCACTACGCTCACCAGATACAATTTCACGAATTGTACGTGAACCAAAGTTAGTACGTAGGCCGTTATTTACTTTTTGCTTAAGTAGTGTTTCAGCATATTGCTTATCACCACGTGCACGTAAGTAAAAAGCGCTAAAGTCGTTTACTCGCCATTTTACAAACGAATCAACGATTAAGTCTTTTTTCTCACTGGTTACAAAACGGTCAGGTGCACCATCTAGTGTCTGAATACGCGCATCCATACGGCGTACTTGACTGAAAAAAGGTACCTTGAACTGTAAGCCAGGGCTGTAGACAATGGCTTTATCGTCACTGTCTTTTTGTACTTTACTAAATAGCATCACAATTGCTTTTTGCCCTTCAGGTACTACAAATACCGACGAAAATGACAAAACAACGGCAGCTAATAATAGAACTAAACTAAAGTTTTTCATTACGCTTATCTCCCGTCGTTAAAGCGATCTGCGCTAAAGCGGTCTGAACCTGAGTTCACGGTGCTATTGCGTGATGTATTTATTTTATTACGTAAATCATTTATATCACTAGAACTCGGTAACGCTACACGAGTAGCTGTGCCTTGTTTTTCCATGATTTTATCAAGCGGTAAATACATCATGTTATTACCACCTTTCACGTCAACTAACACCTTAGAGCTATTGCCTAGCACTTCTTGCATAGTATCAATGTATAAACGTTCACGTGTTACTCTTTTAGCAGCTTGATACTCTGGTAATAGCTTCTCAAAACGAGCAACTTCACCTTGTGCTTCTAAAATGATACGTTCGCCATAACCTTCTGCTTCTTGGGTCATACGCGTAACTTGACCACGTGCACGCGGTTCAATTTCACGAGCATAAGCTTCAGCTTCACGAATAAAACGCTGCTCATCTTCTTGTGCTGCAATAGCATCATCGAAAGCGTCTTTTACTTCAGCAGGTGGGCGTGAATCTTTAAAGTTCACATCGGTAACGATTAAACCTAAGTTGTAAGGTTCAATGATTTGATTAAGTTCATCCCACGTTTGTTGACGCACAATTTCACGGCCATTTGTTAAAACTTGATCCATTTTAGAATGACCAACAACATAACGTAGCGCGCTTTCTAGTGCCTCTTCTAAGCTAGAGTCAGCATTTGTGACACTGAACTTGTAAAGGTAAGGGTCAATGACACGGTACTGAACTTGAAACTCAACGCTTACTACGTTTTCGTCTTCAGTTAGCATGAAACCTGATGTTGATAACGAACGAACAGCCTCAATGTCCACTGGTATAACCGTTTCAATAAACGTCATTTTCCAACGAAGACCTGGTTGTGCAATTCGGTCGTATTGACCAAATTGTAAAACGATACCACGCTCAGCTTCTTTAACAGTGTAAATACCACTCAATGCCCATACAATTGCTGCAATAATAAGCACGAATGATAAACCCGCGCCACCAAGCCCGCCGCCATCTTTACCGGATTTATTACCGCCAAAAATGCCACCAAACTTATTGCTGAATTTACGGAACACCTCGTCTAAATCAGGTGGGCCTTGATCACGTCCGCCTTTTTTGTTCCACGGATCTTTGTCATTGCCATTATTACCCGGTTCATTCCAGGCCATAGCTATACTCCATTGTTATCTAAATAATTTAGGTAATTGTGTTAAATCTACCAAATATACTGCCGTTCTCATACTAAAAACGACAGCATGCAGTAAATTTTTACATCTATAAAATAAATGAATCGATTTCTGGGCCAAACTCTTTCTTTAATTTGTTCCATTCAACCATTGGCATACGTGTGGTCAACAACCACTGCCCGTGTTCATCAAAATCTTCTTCATGCACAGCGTTTAAACTAAACAATGAAGCGCGTAAGCGCCCATATTGCGGTGCAAGTTTGAGTGTATGCGCGAACATTTTCTTAGCAAGCAGTTCGCTTATCGCCTCTGAAAGCAACTCACAACCAAGACCACTTTGTGCAGACAACCATACTCTTATAGGCATGCCTTCGTCATCACGATCAATTCGTGGAGCAACATCTTCCAGTGCATCAATTTTATTATAAACGAGTAATTGCGGCACTTCATCTGCCTCAATTTCTTTTAAAACCGATTGTACCTGCTCTATATTTTCTTTGCGACGTGCATCAGCCACATCCACAACATGCAACTGTAAGTCAGCTTCACGGGTTTCCGTCAGCGTCGCTTTGAAAGCAGCAACTAAGTCATGAGGTAAATGACGAATAAAACCAACCGTATCGGCAAGAATGACTGAACCTACATCGCCTATTTCAAGTTTACGTAATGTTGGGTCTAGGGTTGCAAACAGCTGATCCGCTGCATAAACATCTGAGTTGGTAATGCGATTGAATAAAGTAGATTTACCCGCATTAGTATAACCAACTAAAGAGACTGTTGGAATTTCATTACGGTTTCTTGCTCTGCGTCCTTGCTCACGTTGCACTGCTACTTTATCTAAGCGTGCACGGATACTTTGAATACGCGCGCGTAATAAACGTCTATCGGTTTCGAGCTGTGTCTCACCTGGCCCACGTAGACCAATACCGCCTTTTTGGCGCTCAAGGTGGGTCCAGCCTCGTATTAAACGAGTCGACATGTGACGCAACTGTGCTAACTCAACTTGCAACTTACCTTCATGGGTACGCGCTCGCTGAGCAAAGATATCAAGTATCAGGGTCGTTCTATCAAGCACTCGACATTGACAAACAAGCTCTAAATTACGCTCTTGAGAGGGTCTGAGTTGATGATTGAATATGACGACATCTGCATTGTGGATTTTGACAATCTCAGCAATTTCTTCTGCTTTACCGCTACCGACGAATAGTTTCGGATGTGGTGATTGACGGCTGCCTTGCACAACCGCCAAACTGCTAACACCAGCAGAAGATACTAACATTTCCAGTTCATGAAGATCTTCGCGATCTCCTTCTTGAGGAAAGTCAATATGAACTAAGACTGCCTGTTCGCCGGCTTTATAACGGTCAAACAAGCATTACGCTCCTAATTTAAAAATTTCCAGGTTCTGGCTGCTCATCACCTTCTTCACTTCCTTGAACACCTTGGAAGTTTACTGCGCGAGCAGGGACTACTGTTGAAATGGCGTGTTTATACACCATTTGATTTACTGTGTTTTCAAGTAAAATTACAAATTGGTCAAACGACTGAATCTTACCTTGTAGTTTGATGCCATTAACCAAAAAGATTGATACTGGAATACGCTCACGACGTAGCGCATTCAAAAATGGGTCTTGTAACGATTGGCCTTTTGCCATGTTATTATCCTTCGTTCTAGGTGTTATTATAATTAAGTGGCTGAACTCATTTAACAAAGCTAAAAAATATTCAACTACTACTAGCTTAGCGAACTTACAACACGTTGCAAGTTTTCTTCATCACCGGTCGTTAACCAAGTTACCTCGGGCCAGCTTCTCAACCAGGTCAACTGACGTTTAGCAAGTTGTCGAGTGGCTGCAATACCGCGAAACACCATGTCATCATAGTCTGTCTCGCCAGCAATGTAATCCCACATTTGTCTATACCCTACACAACGAATAGAGGGTAAGTTTGGGTGCAAATCATTACGTTGATATAGGGACGAAACTTCTTTTTCAAACCCCTCATCAAGCATTATTTTAAACCTTTGTTCTATACGCTCATGTAAATCAGCGCGATCATCAGGCGCAATAGCAAATTGATGAAACGTATAAGGTAACTTTGGCTGCTTTTGTTTTTGCAGCTGAGTCATTGTTTTACCTGTTAAACGATAAACCTCTAACGCACGATTAATACGCTGAGAATCGTTTTCACTCATTTTTTCTGCCGCTTGCGGGTCTACCGCAACCAGCTCCTTATAAAGCGCAGGCCAGCCATGCTGTTGTGCTTGTGCTTCAAGTTCAGCTCTAATAACAGGGCATGCCTCTGGCAACGGCGACAAACCATCAATGAGTGCTTTAAAATACATCATTGTCCCCCCAACCAATACAGGCACTTTACCCTGTTTATGAAATTGGTCAATTTTTTCAATCGCATCACGACGAAAATCGGCCACAGAGTAACTTTGGGCAGGATCTATCATATCAATCAAATGATGTGGTGCTAGCGCTAACTCTTGCGCGTTTGGCTTGGCTGTACCGATATCCATATCTTTATACACTAAGGCTGAATCAACGCTGATTATTTCGGTTTTTAAATGCTGACAAAGCTCAATAGCGAGTGCAGTTTTGCCTGCTGCTGTTGGACCCATTAAAAATATGACCGGTAAATTACTCAACGCGTTAACCCTAATCTAGCTGTGTTAAATAGTGATGTAGGTCTATTTTAACTGCTTTTTCGCGCAAACGTTGAATTGTTTGCGGATTATTTTTCATTTGTTGTAACTCGCCTGCAAATGTTTGGCTTGAAAAATAGCGTTCAGGCACGTTGCTCTGCTGCCAATTAAGCCAATCTGTTAGGTTATCGAGTTGTTTTTTGCTGATTAGCAGCAAAGCGTCAATGGCTTGGCTTACATCTAGTAAATACAAACTATGAGGCAGCTTTTTCACCATTACAAATTGCTTTTCAATATTGAGCTCAAATCCTAGTAAATTAAACCATGACTGCTGCTCGGTTAATACTTTTTGGTCGTCAACACTAATGTTGACGCGCACAGGGAGCAGTAGTGCTTTACCTTCAAGGCTTGCTTGTTCTGTAATTTGCTGCTGCCAGTAATCAGCTAAAGCATATTTAAAATGAGAGCAATAAAGTTGCTGTTGCTCAGTGAAAACACAACTACCATCTTGTTGTACTATTAATGAGGTTGTACTAATACTCTGTGCAGGCGCTAAGACTGGTGTGTGTTGTGTTGTTAAGGTGGCTACACTATCAAAATGTGCGGCATGTTGTTCACTTACCCCTTGGTAAAATGCGTTCACATCATGAAGCGACGCTTTACTTTCTCTTTGCCCAGAAGGCCCACTCGCAGCAGAGCCACCTGCACGGGATGAGCCACCCGAATAGCTAACAGGCTGACTCGGTTGCAAAGGCGTTTTTGGGTAATCAAACACGTCAGCTTGCTCAACTGACGCCGCACTTGAGAAGCGCTCACTTGGTTGCGCCTGCGCTAGTATTTGCGGTGCTACAAAGTCATCCTGCAAAGGCACAACGACTTGTTTTACGGCTTGTAGAATAAAGTCATGCACTAAGCGCCCCTGATGAAAGCGTACTTCATGTTTTGCCGGGTGCACGTTTACATCAACTTGGCGCGGATCAATATCAATATATATCACAAAGCCGGGTAACTCTTCTTGTCCTGCCACTTCTTCAAATGCTTGGCGAATAGCATGCAAAATCAGTTTGTCACGCATCATCCTATTATTTACATAGGTGTATTGCGTGGTATTGCTTGAACCCACAGGTAATACCCAACCGTGTAACTGCAAACCTGTATCACCGGACTCAATATACAAACCTTGCTCAGCAAATGCTTTACCAGCAACTTGCGCGACCCGGGTAATTGCTTGGTTAGGATCTGTTTTGGCGCGATATTGGCGTACCACTTTAGCGTTATGCGTTAAGGTAATCGATACATCAAAGCGGCTTAGGGCAATCCGCTTAATGAGCTCATCAATGTGATTAAACTCGGTCTTTTCAGTACGTAAAAACTTACGCCGTGCTGGCGTATTAAAAAATAAGTCTTTTACTTCAATCGTGGTGCCGTCAGGGTGGGCGGTCGGTTTGACTTGCACTGCCATATCGCGACCCTCAGCACAAGCTTGCCACGCTGCCTCTTGCGCTTTAGTCTTCGAACTTAACGTCAACCGAGATACTGAACTAATTGATGCTAAAGCTTCACCACGAAAGCCCAATGAACAAATATTTTCTAAATCATCCAGGGATTTTAGTTTACTCGTAGCATGACGAGACAGCGCCAATGTAAGCTCATCTTTATTAATGCCTGAACCATTATCTCTAATTCGAATAAGTTTGTGGCCGCCACGCTCAATATCAATTTGAATACGCGTTGCACCTGCGTCTAAGCTATTTTCAACCAACTCTTTAACAACAGACGCTGGCCTTTCAACCACTTCACCTGCTGCAATTTGGTTAGCCAATCGCGCTGGTAATATTTCAATACTCATACTCATCCTAACGATTTTAGCTTTGTGGGATATCGAGCTCTTGGCCGATAAATAAAGTGTTTGATTTGAGTTTATTGGCGCGTTTCAATTTATTCACACTCACCCCATAGCGATTCGCAAGTAAGCTTAATGACTCTCCTGGACGAACTTTATGTGTGGTCGGGTGTTGCGATTTTAATGATGCAAACAACGAATCATCGGGTGGGTTTTTAAGGTAATAATTTTTCAATGAAGTAAAGATTGCTCTCGCCAGCCGCTCTTGATAGTCCGCTGTTTTCAACAAGCGCTCTTCACGTGGGTTGGAAATAAACCCAGTTTCAACCAGTATTGACGGGATATCTGGAGACTTTAATACCCCAAAGCTTGCCGCTTGCGGACGCTTTTTGTGCATTTTGGCTACTTTTTTTAGTTCATCCATCACTTCTTCAGCAACGCTAAAGCCCGTTTTCATGGAATGATCCATCGACATATCAAGCAACGCTTGTGCTAAGTATTTCTCGCTGGCGGTATTTTTTATTACACCTGCTGCACCGCCAAGAAGTTCCGAATGTTTTTCTTTATCCTCAAGCCATTTACCTATTTCAGAGTTGGCACGGCGCAATGATAAAACCCACACAGACGCACCACTGGGCTGAGGGCTAGTAAATGCATCAGCATGAATTGATACAAAAAAGTCTGCTTTTTTCTCTCGCGCACGATTAGTTCGAGTGTTTAAATTAACAAAGTAATCACCTCGGCGTACCATTCTAGAAATCATACCTTTTTCGGCATCAATCATACGCTCTAAACGTTTTGCAATTTGCAATGTAATTGTTTTCTCATAGGTGCCTGATGGCCCTATGGAGCCAGGGTCTTCACCACCGTGGCCTGCATCAATAGCAATCACAATGTCCCGTTGTTTACTTAATTCACGTTTCTTAACTGCGGTATTGCTACTTTGCGCAACGGGTTTTGCCTGTTCTTTGTTGTAAAGGTCTACCACTAAACGATTTTTATATGGCCCAGTTGGAGCCAAAGCAAATAATACCGGTTTAACTGAACCGGTTAGCTCAAAAACAAAACGTACACCTTTACTATTTTTAGCTTTGGAATAACGCAGTTTACTAACAATTTGATGTTTTTTAGGAATGCTAGGCAGGTTTTTAATTTTATTAGTATGTTCTAAGTCAACCACGAGGCGTAAAGGATTCTTCAGCATAAAGTAGCTAAAGTCTGGTTTGTCAGTTAAATCAAAAACAACACGAGTGCTATCAGGAGACGGCCACACACGCACACTGTTAATAGTGTTCTGTGCAAAAACCCCTTGGCTTATTGCAAATAACAAACAAGCACACACCCATTTAATGACTACTCGACCCATCTGATCCACTACACCTTTAATTATTATTTTTTAATCTCGAGTTAATTGCTCTACTACTGCTTTGCCGCGCTGGCTCACGCTACAAACTTCAATTTCACGGGCCTCACCAACATAGCGCATTGTAATATCTAAGTCAGGAACAGGTATACACTCCCCGCCTTTCTCAGGCCATTCAACAACACAAATTGCATCATTTGAAAAATAATCACGAATACCCATATATTCTAGCTCTTCAGGGTCACCCAAGCGGTATAAATCAAAGTGGTACACATTGGCTTTTGCTAATTCATAAGGCTCGACTAATGTATAGGTTGGACTCTTAACCTTACCTTGATGGCCGAACCCTTGCACTATACCCCGTGTTAATGTGGTTTTTCCGGCGCCTAAATCACCATGTAAATAAATAACCACGCCTTGCTCAGTTAAACTTGCAAGCTTATTACCCATTGCGACCGTTGCTGCTTCATCAGCAAGTTGAAAACCAACACTCAGGGCCATTATTACCTCATGAAAAACAAATAAGTTATTACTGTATTAATCATACCAGATTATTTTTGTATCGCGAATACAGTGCCACTGTTCGTTAGAGCTAAAAAAACCGGCAAAGTTGCCGGTTTTTTAAATTATTAGTTTTATAAATGCTTATAAACCTAATTTCTTCTCAAGATAGTGGATATTGGTTCCACCATTTTGGAAGTTTTCATCTGCTAAGATTTTCTTATGCAGTGGCGTATTGGTTTTAATACCGTCAATCACCAACTCATTTAATGCATTACGTGCACGGGCAATAGCTACATCACGGTTTTCACCGTAAGTAATGAGCTTACCAATCATTGAGTCATAGTGTGGTGGTACTTTATAGTCTGCATAAATATGGCTATCCCAACGAATACCTAGGCCACCCGCAGGATGGAAGCGGGTAATTTTGCCCGGCGAAGGAATAAACGTTTCAGGGTCTTCTGCATTGATACGGCATTCAATAGCATGGCCACGAATAACCACGTCATCTTGTGTGAAAGACAACGGCTGACCAGCAGCAATTTTTAACTGCTCTTTAATTAAGTCAACGCCACTAACCATTTCAGTTACAGGGTGCTCAACCTGAATACGGGTATTCATTTCGATGAAATAGAACTCGCCGTTTTCATATAAGAACTCAAACGTACCTGCACCACGATAACCAATCTCGATACACGCACGTGTACAGCGTTCACCAATGAATTTACGTACTTCAGCAGTGATACCCGGCGCTGGCGCTTCTTCAACTACTTTTTGATGACGACGCTGCATTGAACAGTCACGCTCACCTAAGTGAACCGCGTTACCTTGACCATCAGCAAGTACTTGAATCTCGATATGGCGTGGGTTTTCAAGGAATTTCTCCATGTAAACCATGCTATTACCGAAGAACTGCTTTGCTTCTTGCTGAGTCAGTGCGATTGAATCTATAAGCTCTGATTCGTTACGTACAACTCGCATACCACGACCACCGCCACCACCAGCTGCTTTGATGATTACCGGGTAACCGATACGCTTAGCAATTTGCATGTTGCGCTCTTTGTCATCTGATACTGGACCGTCAGAACCTGGAACACACGGCACACCCGCTTTACGCATAGCATTGATTGCCGATACTTTATCGCCCATTAGGCGAATAGTATCGCCTTTAGGACCAATAAATACGAAACCGCTTTGCTCAACTTGGTCTGCAAAATCAGCGTTTTCAGCAAGGAAACCATAACCTGGGTGAATCGCAACCGCATCGGTTACTTCTGCCGCAGCAATAATACGCGGAATGTCTAAGTAACTTTCAGTTGCTGAAGGTCTACCGATACAGATTGTTTCATCTGCTAACAATACGTGCTTAAGATCGCGATCCGCCGTTGAATGCACAGCAACCGTTTTGATCCCAAGCTCTTTGCAGGCGCGCAATATACGAAGTGCTATTTCACCTCGATTTGCAATGACTACTTTATCTAACATGAGAGTTGGCCTCTAAGGTTGCACTATTATTCAATGATGAATAAAGGTTGATCAAATTCTACTGGCTCACCATTTTCAACTAAAATAGCTTTTACTGTACCGGCTTTGTCTGACTCAATTTGGTTCATCATTTTCATTGCTTCGATGATACAAAGTGTGTCACCCACATTAACTTTAGAACCCACTTCAACATATGCAGGTGCTTCTGGTGATGCTGCTGCATAAAAAGAACCAACCATTGGTGATAATACTTGATGACCGGTTGGTGCTGCTGGCGCTGCCGCTTCAGTTGATACTGCTGGAGCCGCAGGTGCTGGTGCCGCTGCTGGAGCTGGTGCATACTGAGGAGCATATTGTGGAGCGTAAGCTGGACCTGCGCTCATATTGTTACGGTTTATACGTACTGACTCTTCACCTTCGGTGATTTCTAATTCAGCAATACCTGATTCTTCTACTAGTTCAATTAGTTTTTTGATCTTGCGAATATCCATGAACGACCCGCCTTCTAGTTTGTGTGTTTAAAATTAATTTGCGTTTTGCAACCGACTAACCGCCGCTTCTAATGCTGCGCGATAACCCATTGCACCTAATCCACATACCACGCCTTGTGCTACATCCGAAAAATACGAATGATGACGAAACGCCTCCCGCGCATGCACATTAGTTAAGTGCACTTCATAAAACGGGATATCAACACTTAGCAATGCATCACGTAAAGCTACGCTTGTGTGCGTAAATGCTGCTGGATTGATAATTATGCAATCAATAACTTGCCAAGCACTATGTATATGCTCAATTAAAGCTTGTTCACTATTACTTTGATAATGCGTTAACTCAACATCTAGACCATGGGCGAGGGTTGTTAGTTCGCTCATAATTTCGCCCAGTGTTTGTGAACCATATTTCTCTGGTTCACGCTTACCAAGCATATTTAAGTTAGGGCCATTTAGAACAAAAATCTTAAATTTTGCAGCCATAATACGCGATAATCCTATAAATAATGAGTTAAGCCATTTTTACTATAAAACCCACTAATTAGCTTGGGGTTAAACATAAAATAACAAGTATTTCTCACGTTAACCACCTATTATAGCCAGTTCGATGTAAATAGCAGCAAAATACTGGTCTAATGACTAGGTATACCCAAGAAACAAAAACGCCACTACAGAGAGTGGCGTTGTATTAAATTGTACAAAAAGTAGTTATTTAGCATACTCACGCACATTAATAAGCTGTTCAGTAAAGTCGTCTGCGTCTAAAAAGCCTGTCACACGTTGCGCTGCAAGCTCTTCACCTTGCGTATTAAAGAACAAGATACTTGGTAAACCAAATACCGTATATTCTTCCATCACTTCAATGGTGGTTTCATCGCTTTCAGTGAGATCAATCTTTAATAACTCAAAGTGAGCAAACTCGGCTTGCACATTTTGTTCAGGGAAGGTGTATTTTTCAAACTCTTTACACGCAACACACCATTCAGCATACAAATCTACCATTACCAAACGACCTTCATCGTTTGCATCACTAATTGCTTGCTTCAGTTCAGCTAAATCAGCAACCAATTTAAATTCACGCTTTTGTGATTGCTGTTCAGCAGGAGCTGTCACCACTGGCGTTGGCCAAATGTAATTTTTAGTCAAGCTGGCACCCGCAATAACTAACAAGGTTGCTGCAAACCACAGTGCAGTTTTGAGCTTGCCTTGGTTTTGAGAACTTTGCCAATGATGTAAATAAAGCGCTGTTGCCAGTGCTAATAAACCTGCCATTAATAGTATGATGTCAAAATCAACAATACGCTCTAACAGTATTAGCGGCACAACCAACATAATAAAACCAAATAGGGTTTTAACTTGCTCCATCCAACCGCCTGCTTTAGGCAGTAATTTTCCGCCTGAGGTACCTAACAACAATAATGGTATGCCCATACCAAGGCTTAAAACATAAAGCGTTAAACCGCCAACTAAGTAATCGCCGCTTTGAGCAACAAATAATAGAGCTGCTGATAATGGTGCTGTTGTGCAAGGTGATGCTATCAAGCCAGATAAAACCCCCATCAAAAATACACCAATATAATTGCCGCCTTTTTGATTATTGCTCACTTGAGTGAGCTTATTCATCATAGAGCTTGGTAACTTTATTTCGTACCACCCAAACATCGACATGGCTAATAAAACAAATAATAAACTAAAGCTGATCAAAACATAGGGGTGCTGTAAGTAGCCCTGCACTTGCCCACCTAACGATGCCACCACTAAGCCCAATGCCGCATAAGTCACCGCCATGCCTTGAATGTACACAAACGATAGTGAAAATGCTTTTTTTGTGGAGAGGTTTTGTTGCCCAGCAATCAAGCTCGACAAAATAGGAAACATAGGAAATACACAAGGAGTAAATGCTAAGCCAATACCCACTAAAAAGAAAATAGCTAAATTAGTTAGCAAACCTTGTGATGCCAGTTTTTCGGTAAAGTTTTGTTCTTTTTCAACGTCATCTTGTTGTACAGCAGCAGTTTCATTTACAGCTGATGGATCACTATTAAGAGCAGCTAATGCGCTTGATGTGTCTGTCGCGCTATTACTTGAGGGCGGGTTTTCACCTGAAATAACGCTCAGTGGAATGGTAATAATTTCAGGAGGGTAGCAAAGTCCTGCTTCGGCGCAGCCTTGATAGCGTACTTTCACTACACCTTGTTGCGCTACATTGCTTAATTTACTTACCACGCTAAATGAGTCGAAGAAGACCTCAGTTTTACCAAAGAACTCATCTTCAATCACCACCCCTTCACCTAGCTCTGGAACCTTGATATCAGCATCTTTAGCAATGATCTCAAGCTTCTTTTTATAAAGGTAATAACCAGGGGCTATGTCCCAGCCAATAAATAAAGTACTTCCTTGCTGATCAAAGTCAAAACTAAAGGCTTGATCTACAGGTAAAAACGTTTGCTCAGCAGGCTGTAGTAAATCATTCAATAAATTATTAGACGCAGCCTGTGCTGGCACAAACCACAGCGTACAAAGCAAGAAAACAAAAAACCGCATTAATTAAGTACCTCATCCATCCAATTAAAATAGGCTAAATTGCCCGTTGATACATCAACCACCTGAATTTCAGGAATCTCATAACTATGTAACTGCTTTATAGTTTGGATAACTTGATTCATTTTTTCAGACTTAGTTTTAATCAGCAGCTTGCATTCTGTAGCCTGCGTTACTTCACCTTCCCACATATAAACTGACTCAACATTGGGTAAAATGCTAACGCACGCGGCTAATTTTAGGCTAACCAACTGCTCTGCCATAGCACGCGCCTCAGTAGCGTTTTCACATGTGGTAAAAACTAGTCGAAAATGAGTTGTCATCATATTGAACCTTTAGTTGTTAATTCTGCCCAACTCATAGTAGCTGATAGCTAAAGCAAAGTGTAGCGATGTACTTACGCTATACGTTTACTATTGAAAAAAGACCTGTAAGCCCATATTTATATTTCATCACGATGTTACGTGAGCACACTTTAGAGAGCTTTATGTTTAGATTTTTATTTTTGTTATTTATTCTCGTACCAATTATTGAGATCGCGTTACTCATTCAAGTAGCCGATGTAATTGGTGGCTTTGCCACTATTGCACTAGTGATTTTAACTGCTATTTGCGGTGCAAAACTAGTTAGACAGCAAGGCATGGGCGCACTGCAAAATGTGCAAACACAAATGGCCCAAGGGCAAATGCCCGCCAAAGAATTATTTACTGGATTATGTGTGATCATTGCCGGTGTTTTATTACTAACCCCAGGCATTATGACCGATGTATTTGGCTTTTTACTACTCACTCCATCGATTCGCAACAAACTAGCCGCAGGACTTGCCAGCCAAGCAACTGTTCGCATGAGTGCAGGAATGCAGCAAGGCCCTTCACCTTTTACGCAACAGACTCAACAAGAGCCTGAACCGCGTAAAATGAGTGAGCCAACCACAATTGATGGTGAATACGAGAGAAAAGATTAAAATTTTTATTTTTTTCTCTTGGATTTTTCCGCATTACCCCCATTACTGAGTACAACTAAATCGATGCAGTTAAATACAACTGAGTTAGCTGCACGAGTACACACAAAACTTTTTTCTGTCCTGTTCAGAAACTGTTAGGAGAACTAAACAAATGAACATTCGTCCTTTACATGATCGCGTGATCGTTAAGCGTCTAGAAGAAGAAACCAAGTCTGCTGGCGGTATTGTATTAACTGGCTCTGCTGCTGAGAAATCAACGCGCGGAGAAGTTGTCGCTGTTGGTAATGGCCGTACTCTAGATAACGGTGATGTGAGAGCATTAGAAGTTAAAGTCGGTGACACTGTGTTATTCGGCTCGTATGTTGAAAAAGCTGAAAAGATCGAAGGTCAAGAGTACCTGATCATGCGTGAAGACAACATTTTAGGCATTGTAGGCTAAACCTACTTTTCGTTTAACAAACATTTAAGAATTTAGAGGAAAAAATCATGGCAGCAAAAGAAGTACTTTTTGCAGGTGACGCACGCGGTAAAATGTTAGCTGGCGTAAATATCTTAGCAAATGCAGTTCGTGTAACGTTAGGCCCTAAAGGTCGTAACGTTGTATTAGACAAATCATTTGGCGCTCCAGTGATCACTAAAGATGGTGTATCAGTGGCAAAAGAGATCGAGCTTGAAGACAAGTTTGAGAATATGGGCGCACAAATGGTGAAAGAAGTTGCATCTAAAGCAAATGATGCAGCGGGTGACGGTACAACTACCGCTACAGTTTTAGCACAATCTATTGTAAATGAAGGCCTAAAAGCAGTTGCTGCGGGCATGAACCCAATGGACCTTAAGCGCGGGATTGATAAAGCAATCATCGCTGCTGTTGCAGAGCTTAAAGAACTTTCAGTACCATGTGCTGATACTAAAGCGATTGCACAAGTAGGTACTATTTCAGCTAACTCTGATAAAGAGATTGGCGACATCATTGCAGAAGCGATGGAAAAAGTAGGACGCAACACTGGTGTTATCACAGTTGAAGAAGGTCAATCACTTGAGAACGAACTTGATGTTGTAGAAGGCATGCAGTTTGACCGTGGTTACTTATCGCCATATTTCATCAACAACGCTGAAAAAGGCGCGGTTGAACTAGATAACCCATTCATTCTACTTGTAGACAAAAAAGTATCGAACATCCGTGAGTTACTACCTACATTAGAAGCTGTTGCTAAAGCAAGCAAACCACTACTTATCATTGCTGAAGACCTTGAAGGTGAAGCACTGGCAACACTCGTAGTAAACAACATGCGCGGTATTGTTAAAGTATCAGCTGTTAAAGCACCTGGTTTTGGCGACCGTCGTAAAGCAATGCTACAAGACATCGCTGTATTAACTGGCGGTACTGTTATCTCTGAAGAAATCGGTCTTGAGCTTGAAAAAGCAACAATCGAAGACTTAGGTACAGCTAAGCGCGTAGTAATCACTAAAGATGATACAACGATCATCGACGGTGCTGGCGAAGAAGATGGCATCAACGGTCGTGTTTCACAAATCAAAGCACAAATCGAAGAAGCAACGTCTGACTACGACAAAGAGAAACTACAAGAGCGTATGGCAAAACTTGCCGGCGGTGTTGCAGTAATCAAAGTTGGCGCAGCAACTGAAATCGAAATGAAAGAGAAAAAAGACCGCGTGGAAGATGCACTACACGCAACTCGCGCAGCGGTTGAAGAAGGCGTAGTGCCTGGTGGTGGTGTTGCACTAGTACGTGCTGCTAGCAAACTAGCTGCACTTGTAGGCGACAACGAAGACCAAAGCCACGGTATCAAAGTAGCACTACGTGCTATGGAAGCGCCGCTTCGTCAAATCGTAACTAACGCAGGTGACGAAGCGTCTGTAGTCATTAACGCAGTTAAAGGCGGCGAAGGTAACTACGGTTACAACGCAGCATCTGGCGAATACAACGACATGCTTGAAATGGGTATCTTAGATCCAACTAAAGTAACGCGCTCTGCACTACAATTTGCAGGTTCAATTGCGGGCCTTATGATCACCACTGAAGCCATGGTTGCTGAAATTCCAAAAGATGAGCCAGCTGGTGCCCCTGATATGGGTGGCATGGGCGGCATGGGTGGCATGGGCGGCATGATGTGATAAACATCACCTCCTAAGCACCTCGCTTATAAAAACCCAGCTTCGGCTGGGTTTTTGCCCTTGATTGATCGCTTCTTCACTTCCAAAAATAGATACTTACTTGCTATCGGGGTCGATTTTAAAAAAATAGCGCTTACTGATTACTCATGCACTTTAGTCTTAAATTTCTATTTAACATACTAGTACCTATGTATATACTGTTCGAAAAACCTCACATCCACTAAGAAACTTTCAGGATAATAATGGACTCAGCTGTATCAGGCACCACAAAAATAATTAGAGATAGCAGTCATAGTAACATCCATACCTTTTTAAAAAATCGTACAAACTCTCTTCACTCTCAGGTAGAAAAACAGCTAGGAGCTATATTGTTCGATAAGGATATGACGCAACAAACGTATTTAAATATTTTAATCGCGATGCGCAATAGCTATTCTATTATGGAACAGGCCATATCATCCTTTAAAGCTACACAGCAACTGCTTGTTGGCCGCAGTAAGCTTGACTGGTTAGATAAAGATATTGCTTATTTACAAGTATCTCGGCCAACCCTACCTGCTAATTCGAACAAATGTATTGATCTAAATAAAATCTGCAACGTATCACAAGCATTCGGAATGATGTATGTAATGGAAGGCGCCACCATGGGTGGAGGTCACATATTTAGAGCGCTTAAAAAACATAATTGGATAAATGAGCTTGAAGGGATCCGCTTTTTCTATAGCTATGGCGATCTTAGAGGTGAAAAGTGGGCTCAATATATACATGCATTAAAACAATATCATGACCACAACACCAATTCGGATGATGATATTTTGTTGGGAGCGAACGCGGCATTTAGCATAATCTCCCAATCACTTGGAGATATAAATTGAACAATAAGTTTGAAGTCTCGTTAGATAATTGCCACAAAGAACCTATTCATATCCCTGGCTCTATTCAACCCCATGGATACTTGCTTGTTGTTGATCCTCAAACTCTCAAGGTATGCTATTTTAGCGAAAACATTTTACCACTTTTAAATATGCAAAAAGAGTGCTTATTAGGCTCACATATAAGTGATATTTTTGAGGCGAATACATTCAGCATCATCCAGAGAAACAAAGCTGAGCAAGACTTTCATACTATTAACCCTCTTGCCATTGAGATAAAAGGAAAACCGACCGACACCTCGCTTAAAGGCGCTATTTCTCGTAACGATGAATATCTACTCATTGAACTTGAGTTTAGCAAAAAGAAAGACCACTCAAGTTTTGACCCTATGAATTACCTGATGAAGCAATCACTTCATCTAATTACTGACTCAAAAGAGCTAAGCTCGTCATACGACACCGCAGTAAAAGAGGTTCGTAACTTAACCGGCTTTGATCGCGTTATGCTCTATCAATTTGACCATGAATATAATGGTCAAGTCGTGGCTGAAGCCAAAAAAGATGAGTTAAACTCATTCCTTCACCAACATTTTCCTGAGTCAGATATTCCAAAGCAAGCGCGCGCTTTATATTTACGTAACCCGATCAGGTTACTTGCTGATGTAAATGCAGAGGTATCGCCTATCTACCCACAAGATAAACCGGTAGATTTAAGCTCTTGTACAATAAGAAGTGTGTCTCCTATCCATTGCCAATACTTGCGCAATATGGGAGTTAAAGCATCAATGTCCATCAGCATTATTATTGCCGATAAATTATGGGGATTGATTGCTTGCCACCATTACTCGAGCCATGTTGTTCCCTTTGAAGCACGCCAAGTTGCACAATATATGGGGCTGATGCTCTCTTATATTATCTCGCTCAAAACGCAATCAGCTGAAGCAATTCAAGAAGCCAATGCCACCTCAATCAGTGCAGAAATAGCAGAGCATATGTCTGAAGAGGTCTTTTTCATTGATGGTTTACGCAAACAAGCCCCAGCCTTACTTAGCATGCTACATGCTGATGGTGTTGCATGGCGGCTGGAAAAAGATATTGAACATTTTGGTAGTGTGCCTAAAAATGAAGATATTGATAATTTGTTTGAATGGATAAAAGAGCATCATTTAGAAGATGAGCTACTTTATCATAATCATCATTTATCTAATGAACAGGCTGAATTTGGAAAGTTTGCTAAGTTAGCAAGCGGCGTACTCGCTATGCCTATTTCTACCAATGAAAACCTATTTATTATGTGGTTTCGTAAAGAGGTTATTGAAACAAAAAATTGGGGCGGAAAGCCCGAAAAAATAATTGAGTTTCTTGATGATGGTAGCCATCGCCTGATGCCTCGCAGCTCATTTCGTTTATGGCAAGAAAATGTTCGTAATAAGTGTACTCCTTGGCAAGCCAACGAAATATCTTGCGCCTTAAAGTTTCGCAATCATTTGATTAATCATGTAATTGAAAAATCAGAGCGACTTAAAAAGCTAAATAACGTATTAGAAACTAAAGTTAATGAGCGAACCGTCGCTTTAAAAGCGGAAATACTTACCCGACAACAAGCCGAACTTGACCTTGAAATTGCACTTAGAACAGCTGAAGAGTCTAACAAAGAGTTAGAACGTTTTGCTTTTGTTGCATCTCATGATTTACAGGAGCCTTTACGTAAAATACAAATGTTTGGCGATCGCCTGCAAAACTCTAAAGAACCGATTGGAGAAAAAAACGCTTCGTATATCTCACGCATGATGGATTCTGCTGAAAGAATGCAAAAACTCATCAAAGGGGTACTGAGCTTTTCTAGGATTAATCGAAAAGGTGAAGATTTCCGTCGCTTTTTAGCACAAGATATTTTTGACGAAATTCTTGATGATTTGGAGCTAATTATAGCTGATAAGTCAGCCAAGTTTCACATAGACGACATCGGTGAAATCTATGGCGATAAGCGGCAAATCCAACGCTTATTTCAAAATTTAATTCTCAATGCACTTAAATTCAGTCACTTAAATCAACCACCAGTTATAGAAATTAAGTTAATTGAACGATCGGATGAACATATAGTCGTTGCTGTTATTGATAATGGAATTGGTTTTAACAGTGAGTTTAAAGACAGAATATTTAACCTCTTTGAACGTGTTCACTCTAAACATGCCTACGAAGGAACAGGATTAGGCTTAGCAATTTGTAAGAAAATAATCGAACGCCACTATGGATCCATTACAGCACAATCAAGCATTAATGAAGGCGCGCAATTTTACGTTACGTTGCCGCTAAGAGAAGTGGAGTTAAATCAGCTTTAGTATTTTACCGCTACGTTTGTGGCGGTAAAACTCTATTAATATGCTCTTTTAATTGTCTAATTTCATCTTCAATAGACTGAAAACGCTGATTTTGAATATAAGATTCCTGATCAGTTATAGAGCTTATTTTTGCCTTCACGTGCCAAACCTCTAAAATATCATCTGCGTGGATAGTGTAAGTTTTGTATTCCGGGTTATCACTTTTGAATAAGTAACTGACAGGTGTTGTTTCATGGCGAAAAAGGCGCTTAGCGACAATGCCATCCTTAGTGACAACAACGCAAACAGAACCGTTTTCTAACTGTATAATGTCTTTAACTTGCTCAGTGATAACCGTTTCTCTGGGGCGAATAGTAGGCAACATGCTGTCGCCTTCTACTTCAAAGAGTCGATAGTTACCATTTTCAAATCCTGGAATTTTATAGACATCTAAGGTATTTATATAGCCTTCATCGCTGCATTGGTCTATGTAACCTGCATGCGCCTCTTCCTTTACAAGTGGAATAAATGAAGACTCTAGGACCTTTTGATAATTCTGAAAATGCGAATCATCATACCCCTCTATTCCCAAAATAAGCCAATTGCAGTCAACATTAAACTCTTTGCTTATTTTAGTAATAGTACTGAGAGATAAGGTCGACTTCCCCGATTCTAATTGCGATAAAGCCCCTTGAGTTATGCCTATCTTATCTGCAAACTCTTGTTGCGATAGGTTCAACTTTTCGCGTAGAGCTGTCACTCTATTTGTACTACTATTATCTAATATCATCGCGTTATTAATAAACTTATGTTTGTGTTATGGGTATAAGCAAGTTAATATAACACCTGCTTAGCTGAAGTATATACTACTTGAGTAAAAAATTACTTAATTGTTGTTTTTAATGAAAAAGTAGCTAAATAACAAAGATAAGCCACATTCCATAAACTCAGGGGTTTCCAATGTTTAACGACAAATTATTTACTAAAAAATTACGCTCTGTGAGCTTTATTTTAGTTGCTGATGATGATCTTGATGATCAAGAGCTCATACGCGATGCCCTTGTTGAAAACAACGTCGACGAAAGTAAAATCCAATTTGTAGATGACGGCATGCAATTAATTGAAGCACTTGATAAAAATAAAATTTTACCAAGTCTTATCCTATTAGATTTAAACATGCCAAGAAAGGGTGGGAAAGAAGCATTAGTTGAACTAAAAAAATCGGAGCGTTACCGTCATATTCCGATTATTATTTTTACTACCTCAGATTCAGAAATTGATATTAAACAATGCTATAGCTTAGGCACGAATGCATTCATGACCAAACCATCAAGTTATTTTGATTTAGTTGAATCAATGAAAATGTTAACTCAATATTGGCTTGTTCAAGCTAGAATTGTTTTAGACTAAAGTTTAAAACCTTTTCTGCTCACCTCACAAATTTATCGTTGTTCGCCAATTTTTGCATCAGCTGCCTTACAACGATATACAAATCACTTGGTAACATTCCACGCTCTCCTTCAGCCTTTGCTAAAACATCGCCCGCTTTAGCATGCAAGGTAACACCAAAACACGCAGCTTGCTCAGTTGTTAACTCTTGTGCAATCAGGCCTGCAATAATGCCTGTGAGTACATCACCGCTGCCGCCTACGGCTAGTGCGGGGTTACCATCTGTGCATACCCGCGTATTAGAATCATCAGCGATGATGCTGCCCGCCCCTTTGAGTACACAGGTAGTTAAATATGTTTCTGCCAGTTTTTGTGCGCTTTGATAACGGTCTGACTCTATATCATTAATGGTACAATCAAGTAGCCGTGCGGCTTCGCCTGGGTGCGGGGTGAATACCGTGTTTTTCAGTGTAATTGGCGCTGATTGCTGAGCAATAAGATTTAACGCATCGGCATCGACAACCATTGCTTTATTGTGGTCAACACAGTGTTGAATGACCGCCTCAAAAGTGGATTTAGCCCATGAGTCTTGGCCAAGCCCTGGACCAATGGCTATGCATGTAGCCCACTCGAGTGCTGAAGTTAAATCAGCCGTGGTGACCATCAGCTCAGGCCGACCAATACTCACTGCAAGGACTGACTCTGGATGAGTGTATACTTTTACCATACCTGCACCACTGCGCAGCGCGGCCTCACCTGTTAAGCGTATAGCCCCAGCAGTGCCCGCATTACCACCAACACATAGTAACTTGCCATGACTGGCTTTGTGGCTGTTGTTCTGCCGCTTAGTTAAGCCTTGAATGCCGTCATAATTAATAAGCTCTGCGCTGGGTGTAGCCAACTGGATAAACGCTTGACCAACGCCTAAGTCTGCAAACTCACATTTACCAGTGTGTGCTCTGCCCTCGCCCGTCACTAAGCCTTGCTTTATGCCAACAAAAGTAACGCTAAACTCAGCTTGAATAGCAACACCTTGTACAATCCCGGTGTCAGCATTAATGCCCGAAGGTAAATCAATCGCAACAATGGGTGCAGGGCTATTGTTGGCCGTTTTTATTAGCTTAGTAAATGGCTCTCGCACCTCACTTTTAAGGCCTGTTCCCAGTAATCCATCTATAATAATGTCAGCAGTTTTTATCGTTTTCGGGTCATAATTTGATATTTCACCGCCAACAGCCAACCACGCTTTTTGCGCTGTTAGCGCATCTCCTGTTAAAGGCTTATCTGGTAATGCAGCAATCACCGTAACCTGTTTACCAGCTTGTTTTGCTAAGCTTGCAATAATATAGCCATCACCAGCATTGTTGCCAACGCCAGCTAAAATGACATAATTTTGCGCATGTGGGTAATGTTTAATTACCTGCTCAAACACTGCCTTCCCTGCACGCTCCATCAGCGTATACATAGACACAGCGCTTTGCTCTGCTGCACTAGGCTCGTATCTGCGTACTTGCTCGGCTCTAAATACACATTGGGGTAATTTTGCTGACATATTCAACCTTAATCATGGCTTTTTATCAGCATATAAGCGGTGACAATAGCAGTCAAATAACAAGTGAGTTTCACTGACTTGATATTGTTCAATTAACCCTCATTAACTATTTATTAGTGACCATATTGAAAACAAATGGATTTATTAGATAGGGTTGGCCTTGGCACATTACTACTACATTGGCTTGTGGTCACATTACTGTTACTTATTATCGTGTGGGCCATAATAAAAATTCTGGCCTCGGGTCAAACCATGTCGCGGGGTGCATTTTTATTTTTATCGTTCTTCCCACTGATTTCGTTATTCCCTATTCCGCCTCCGCAATTTGAGAATGTTCAAAAAGCCAAACAAGAACAACGTAAGCGTAAAGAAGATTCTGGCGCCCCTCCTGATGATGAAACCATAGAATGATAAAAGTAGATTTAGATAATGCAAAAAAATAATACTGAGAGACTGTTAATCAGCGCAGGGGTTATCGCATTTGCCGCGGCTACCTGGCACTTACTCTGTATTTGGGGTGGGCCTAGCTGGTATGCTTTTGCTAGGGCGCCGCAAGCCTTAATTGAGTCAGCTCAGCAAGGCACCTACCTTGCGCCTGTTGCTACCATTATAGTTGCTGGCCTTATATTTACCTGTGGTGCCTATGCGCTCTCAGCTGCGAGCACAATACGAAAAATGCCTTTAACCACAGCGGCTTTATCAACCATAGCATTGATATGCGTAGCCCGTGCTTTAATTGCAGTACCCTTACTTATTCGCTCAACTGAGCTTGATATTTGGCAATTAGTCGCCAGCTCGGTTTGGCTATACGTTGGTATTTGCTTTTTATTAGGCGCTAAAGTCTACTGGCAAGTTTACCACCGACACTGAGAGCACTTTATTCAAACTAACTTTACTCTCACTATCTTGCACAAACAAAAAAGGCGCACAACTTTCGTTATGCGCCTTTTTAAAAATAAAACTGAGCTTATTCTGTATCAGGTAAGTTACGGCCGTAGAAAATCTCTTGCATCTCACGGGTTAACTTAGAACGAATTTCTTCTTCTTCGTCATCTGATAAGTCATCTGTAGACACACCAAATAAATAAGTATTTAAATCGGTCTCTTTTAGCATCATCTTAGTGTGGAACAAGTTTTCTTGATACACGTTCACATCCATCATTTGATACGCTTCTTTAGTATCTTCAGTCATGTAATTCTGAATCGAATTAATCGCATGATCGATATAATGTTTTACGCCATCTACATCACGGGTAAAACCACGTACACGGTAGTCAATTGTCACCACGTCTGAATCCAAGCTGTGAATTAAGAAGTTCAATGCTTTTAGTGGCGAGATAATGCCACACGTAGATACTTCTATATCAGCACGGAAGGTACAAATACCATCATCAGGATGTGCTTCAGGATACGTGTGAACGCAGATATGGCTTTTGTCTAAATGCGCAACAACAGTGTCAGGCAATGGCCCTGGTGTTTCGTCAACATCATACGTTTGCTGCTGCTCGATTGGCTCCTCAGACACCAATATTGTGACACTGGCACCTTGCGGATCATAATCTTGGCGAGAAACATTCAGAATGTTTGCGCCGATAATATCAACCACTTCACCTAAAATATCGGTTAGTCGATCAGCATTATACTGTTCGTCGATATATTCAATATATTCTTTACGCTGTTGTTCGGTCTTTGCGTAGCAAATATCGTAAATACTAA
Organism: Pseudoalteromonas sp. KS88; assembly: GCF_004766475.1. Taxonomy (NCBI): domain Bacteria; kingdom Pseudomonadati; phylum Pseudomonadota; class Gammaproteobacteria; order Alteromonadales; family Pseudoalteromonadaceae; genus Pseudoalteromonas; species Pseudoalteromonas sp. KS88. The sequence continues at coordinate 66,504 of NZ_PYHV01000018.1, read as the reverse complement.
AGCTTAAACTTTTGGTTAAGTTATTAAAGCCATGTAGTTTAATTTTATCGAAGGGTTTGTTCATGATAAACCAACCTATAAACTAGTGAAATCTGCCACTGCAGAATGAAAGTTCGCGGATTTTATACGAATTTCACCACGGGAAAAAGCGTTATTTTACCTGTTGTTGCACAACTTCGTGACTGTGGGTAATTTCTACTGTTTTATCAAGCATTAATGCAACTGAACAATACTTTTCAGCAGACAGTTGCACCGCACGTGCAAGGTGCTTTTCAGAGACGTTATCGCCAGTTACAACAAAGTGTAGGTTAATCTTGGTGAATACACGAGGAGCTGACTCAGCACGTTCTGAGCTTAGTTGCACTTGAACGTCAGAGAAGTTTTGTTTAGCTTTTTTAAGAATGCTTACCACATCTACAGATGAACAACAGCCAACAGACATTAATACCATTTCCATTGGACTTGGTGCTGCGCTGTCACTGCCGGCATCAAATACTACATTATGACCAGAATTTGAAAGACCAATAAACGTATCGCCTTCAACCCATTTTACATTTGCTTGCATTTTTCTACTCTAAAAAATTGTTTTCTTGATTGTATGCAAGTCACAAATAGATGCAATAAAAAGCGATAATCAGCTTATTTAAGCCCCTTCAGCAACAGCATTATCAAATAAATTCTTCACTAATCCGGCAAACTCATCAATAAAGGCATGCTGCTCTATGGTCACCTGTTTGCTAGTAACACTGCTGAGCACTTCTTGTAAATCATAAACAATGCCATCAACCTCACGTACTATCATGCCGCGTTGCTCTGTTGAAAGCTCACTGTGTTGCTCGCATAACAACATAACGTTTTCAGCGATATCGTCTTCAATTAACTCCATTATCGTAGGAGCGCCAGGTTTTATTTCGCCGGGCTTCTCAAATAACGCTAAATTTTGAGTAAGATACATGATGAGATCATCATACCCTTGCCTATCTAAAACCATAATTAAAACACCTGTAATAAAATTATTGGGACTCTAATGATTTAAGCAGAAAGCGCTTTTAATTGCTACCTTTGCCCAGCAACCAATACAAAAAAAGCAGCCGAAGCTGCTTTTTTAATTATTTAGTACCAAACTAGAGCACAATATTAGTCAATTTTTAGACCTGGGCTCAATGTTGCTGGCATCGCGACTTTTTCAAGTTCGACAGAAGCAACTGGGTATGCGCAGTAATCTGCCGCATAATATGCACTTGCTCTATGATTACCTGACGCTCCAATACCACCAAATGGGGCTGCGCTTGATGCACCTGTTATTGGACGGTTCCAGTTAACAATACCCGCGCGAATGCGACGTAAGAAGTGATCATAATCAGCTGCGTTATCACTTAGTAAACCAGCCGACAAGCCAAAACTAGTGTCGTTTGCTTTATCAATTGCGCTATCAAAGTCTGTAAAGCGGAATACTTTTAATAAAGGACCAAAATGCTCATCATCTGGGAAGTCAGTAACATTACTACACTCTAAAATACCAGGTGTTACAAAACCGGTATTTTCAGTGTGTGTAAGCTCAACTAAAACTTCTGCACCTAGTTCAATGAGTTGCTGTTGTGCTTTAGCCATACCTGCAGCGGCAGCTGATGAAATCATCGACCCCATAAATGGTTGATCAGCATCATCGTAGTTACCTACTTTGATTGCCTTAGTCGCGGAAATTAAACCAGCAAGAATTGCGTCACCTTGCTCGCCTGCTGGTAAAAATAATTTACGAGCACACGTACAGCGTTGACCACTTGAAATAAATGCAGATTGCAAAATATCGTGGATCGCCGCTTTTGTGTCTGCCACATCAGTAATGATAAGCGGGTTATTACCACCCATTTCTAATGCGAGAATTTTACCTGGCTGGCCTGCAAACTGTTCATGTAAAATATGGCCAGTGCGTGATGAACCGGTGAAAAACAAGCCATCAATCTCTTTATGTGCAGCGAGTGCTTTACCTGTTTCAACTTCACCTTGCACAAGGTTAATAACCCCAGCTGGTAAACCTGCTTTTTCCCATAGCTTAAGCGTTAGCTCAGCTACCATAGGCGTTAACTCTGATGGTTTAAATACCACTGTGTTACCGGCTAAAAGAGCAGGAACAATATGACCGTTAGGTAAATGTCCTGGGAAGTTATAAGGGCCAAATACAGCAACAACACCGTGTGGCTTGTGACGGATCATCGCGCGACCTTGTGGCATTGGGTTTTCAACGTCACCGGTGCGATCTAAAAAAGCCTTTTCAGAAATAGCGATTTTTCCTACCATGGCACCCGCTTCTGTACGGGTTTCCCATAATGGCTTACCTGTCTCTTGTGCAATCGCTACAGCAAGTTCTTCGCTATGTTCTTTAAGCGTTGCTGCAAACGTTTTAACAATCGCTAAACGCTCTTCGAATGATTTGTCTGCCCAGCTGTAAAAAGCTTCACGCGCTGAGTTAACAGCAACATCTACTTGCTCAGCAGATGCCGAGTTCGCTTGCCATATAACGTCGTTATTTGCAGGGTTTACTGAATTAAATGAATCGCCTTGGCCTTGTGACCATTGACCATTAATAAATTGTGCAGGATGAGTCATATACTTTCTCCTAAATTATAAGCTTGTTGCGGTAACGGTATCGCCCGCTTGTAAATGAAGTGCGTCTGCCATTGCTTGTGGCAATGTAAGCTCTGCACTTGTCGCATCGAAGTTTAACTGTGCGACAGTTGCTCTAAAGTCATTTAATTTATCATTCGCTAGCATTACTGGCGTATCACCGCTGTTTTCACCAATTTTTACGGTAAAGTTTTTGGCATTACGAATAGTCGCAATATTACCTACTTTCGCTTCAACAGTCGGGCCCGCATCAAAAATATCAACGTAGCCATTAAAGGTGAAGCCTTCACTTTTTAATAACTCAATTGCTGGGCGTGTATTGTTATGGACTTTGCCAATCACTTCTTGTGCACCTTTACTTAACAGGTTCACGTAAATTGGGTATTTAGGCATTAGTTCAGCAATAAACACTTTTTGGCCAATGCCAGTTAGGTAATCTGCCGTTGGGAAATCCATTGAGAAAAAGTGCTCTTCGAGCCATTGCCAAAATGGGCTATCACCATTTTCATTCGATACACCACGCATTTCTGCAATAACTGTTTCAGCGAAACGCTGCTGATGTTGTTTTATAAACATAAAGCGTGCTTTTGACAGCAGTTTACCGTTATTATTTTTACGGTAACCATCTTTCAAAAATAACGTGCACAATTCAGTAGCGCCGGTGTAATCGTTACAGAGCGTTAAAATATCAACCGCTTTGTATACATCAAGCGTACGTGATGAGTGAATCACTTTACTTAAATGATAATGGTAAAATGCATCATCTAAACCTACAGCGGCTTCAATAGCCGAAGTTCCGACGACTTCACCTGTTTCGCTATCTTCAAGAACAAACAAGTAACCTTCATCACCCGGGTGAGATGCACTTTTTGCGAATGAGCTTAATGAATGGTCTATTTTCTTTTGTAATAACGCTTCGTTATTCGGTAAAGACGTAAAGCCATGGCCCGATTCGTGGGCTATTTTCAATAAAGCTGGGTAATCACATTGCTGGATTGGGCGAAGGATCATCATGAGTCCGCTTGCTCCCTTATATATAACGGTAAATTAGAATGTCAGGGCAAGCTTTCTACTTGCCCTAAATAAGATGAGACGGGTAATTAACCGTTCACAACTTTAGCAACTGCTTTTTCAAAACGTGCCATACCTTCGCGAATATCTGCTTCTGGTATTACAAGAGAAGGAGTAAAGCGAACAACGTCAGCGCCTGCAACTAATGACATAACACCTTCATTGATACCAGCAACTAAAAACTCTTTCGCGCGGCCTTTAAACTGTTCGTTAACTACAGCACCAATCAACAAGCCTTGACCACGTACTTCAGAGAACACGTTGTACTTGTCATTGATTGCGGTTAATAACTCACGGAATAACGCCTCTTTTTCTTTAACGCCAGCAAGAACCTCTGGTGTATTAACTGTATCAAAAGCCGCTTCACCTACAGCACATGCGAGTGGGTTACCACCGTATGTAGAGCCATGCGTACCAATTTTAAGGTGTTTAGCTATTTCAGTCGTCGTCAGCATTGCACCAATTGGGAAACCACCACCTAACGCTTTAGCTGATGTAAGGATATCTGGCGTTACGCCTAAACCTTGATATGCATATAGTTCACCCGTACGGCCAACGCCTGTTTGCACTTCATCGAAAATAAGTAGCGCATTGTGTTTGTCGCATAACTCACGAACACCTTTTGCGAACTCGTCTGTTGGTGAGATGATACCGCCTTCACCTTGTAGAGGTTCCATCATTACGGCGCATGTTTTATCTGAGATAAGTGCTTCAAATGCAGCTAAGTCATTGTAATCACAATGTACAATATCGCCAGGCTTAGGACCAAAGCCATCTGAGTAAGCCGCTTGACCACCCACAGTAACAGTAAAGAATGTACGGCCGTGGAAGCCTTTATTAAATGCAATGATTTGTGATTTTTCAGCACCGAATTCTTCAAGTGCTAAACGACGCGCTAATTTAAGCGCCGCTTCATTTGCTTCTGCGCCTGAATTGGCAAAATAAACTTTATCAGCGAATGTTGCATCAACTAGCTTTTTAGCTAAGCGAAGTGCTGGTTCATTGGTCATAACATTTGATAAATGCCAAATTTTTTCACCTTGCTCTTTTAATGCATTGACTAATGCAGGGTGGCAGTGACCCAGACAGTTAACGGCAATACCACCAGCAAAGTCGATATACTCACGGTCTTGCTGATCCCATACGCGCGAACCTTCGCCACGAACAGGAATTACGCTTGAAGGTGCGTAGTTAGGTACCATTACTTGATCAAATAATTCGCGATTGACTGTCATTTTAATTCCTCTTAATTGTGATATCGCAGAGAGTACAAAGCCGCTAGATTATAAACTTCACCACATGTTCAATGATGCAAATCAGCATAGCCTAAATTTAAAAGAAGACTCTCTGGTTCAATTTTCAGGTAACCATTATTTCAGAGTTTAACGCTATTGTCTCTTATAAAACTTTCATGAAACCCTTGTAAATAAAGGGATTGAGATATTATTTCATAGATAGTGAATAACTATTTGCAGTGAGCGCTTGTTTCTTTTTTAGAGCATCAAGCCGCTCTGTAACTCACTGCAGGAGTCTGTCACATTGAAATAGTGGAGAAAGAATGGACTGAATGATGAATGAATAGTCGCAAAAAAATTAACAATTATTTTATAATTAGTTGAGTTTTAGTCTGTAAAAATAAAAATATTGCATGATTACGTTCAGAACTGCTGCAATCATATAGGCACAATTACCGATAGCAGAGCCAAAGCCAGGCTGGCTTTGCATTAACGTGGTCAATCGTAGGGTGTGATCAATCTAATTTAATATGGAAGTTCTGTAAATTAACCTTCTCTAAATGCTGCAACTCAGCTTTAGAAAAGTCTATATACTCAAACCACCGCTGTGCCTCATCGCTTTCAACCAATTGGTGCTCTGTAAGCGTAACATACTGCGAGTAACAGCGCGCTTTTTGCATTACCGCTGTTAAAGGCAACAGTGAATCGCCTTTTGCAAGCCCTGTAGTCAATTGCTCCATCACATAGTTAAAAGGCAAATAGCGAAATGCCATTTTTTCAATTACCTTTGCTGTTATTTTTAATGATTGCTCGCTGAGTAACGTACTCAAAAACAAAGGATCTGGCTTTAATTCTAGCAGTGCTGTATGTAAGTCTTTATGTTGTTCTTCTCTGGCTAAAGTGACTTTACGACGCCAAACTAATTCAAATGTACGCAAATACAAGCGAACCAATGCTATTTTGCCAACATCTAATAACATCCCGAGCGTAAAGGCATGAATTTCATTAACGCCATTTAATTTTGCAATTTCTTGTGCGGCAATTGCACATGCCATTGAATTATCACGCAGGCGACGTTTAAGTAATGGGAAAGGCTCTGTGCTATGCGGCATCCAATGGCGAACAGCAAATGTTGGCACCACAAACTTTAAGTTATCAAGGCCTATGTATCGTAATGCAAGTGAAGGACTGTCGACCTTAACTGAGGTGTGCTTATTACGCTGTTTGCGATAGTAGGGTAAGTTTACGAAAGTGACGAGCTCGCGCCCTAACCAACTCAAATCGTTTACAAGGGGCTCCAAACGACCGACAGACGCAGACTTAACAGACAAGATATCTAAAATAGCAGGCACATTATCTTCAATACCAATTGTTTCATGTAATACACTGTCTATATCAGCAAGCTGTTTTTTCATTGCAGCTTCAATTGCATTGTGTAGCTGCTGGCTAGCCTGCGCGCGGTACTTATGGTGTGCTGTGCTCGTCTCTTTACGTTTCGTATGCGCCGCCATTTCTACTTCAAGTAATGTACGCTGCTTTATCGGCTCACCGTAATTGATCTCAAGCGTATGAATATAACCAATTTGACGTTGCGCAAAGTTATGACCAAGCAATAAGTCATGTGCTCGTTGCTCTAAAACATTGGCTGTGATCTGTTGGCGCTTGATGTCTGTCATTTAATCTTTTCTTTAATAAATAAGCGGAGAACGGTAAATTAACCCTAAGCCTAGAACCGAGTTAAAAAGTTGGCAAGTAATTCAAGCCCTTGTTCTGTTAATATTGCTTCAGGATGAAACTGCACCCCTTCTAAAGCAAGCTCTTTGTGCGCAAGCCCCATTATATACTCAAAGTCACCTGTTTGTGTTTGTGTCCATGCTGTTATATCAAGTTCAGCGGGTAACCCTTGTGGCTCAACAACCAATGAGTGGTAGCGACATACAGTTAACGGCTGTGCTAAGCCTTTAAAAACACCTTGCTCACGATGATATACCGGTGATGTTTTACCATGCATAACCTGTTTTGCGCGCACAACATTTGCACCTAATGCTTGGGCAATGGTTTGGTGCCCAAGGCAAATACCTAGCACAGGAAAAACACCTTTTAATTGTTTCACCACATCGAGCGATATACCCGCCTCATTCGGCGAACATGGTCCTGGTGAAATAACAACATGCTGCGGCTTTAATTGTTTTATCTGCGATATTGTTAACTCATCATTACGCTTTACCAACACTTCTTGATCTAGGCGTTGAAAGTATTGCACCAAGTTATAAGTGAACGAGTCATAATTATCGATCATCAACAGCATGAATTTAGTAACCCAAAAGCATCATCAGAATAATGGGATGGCATTCTATCTTAATCACTGACAAGTTGCAGTGTATTGTCTTCTAAAAACATTCGAGATCTGTAAACAGTACCTGCTTGGAGACTCACTAACTAGAGGTCTTAAAGCTGTTCACTCATGACTAAATGCGCTGACAAAGCATCTTTTTCAGCTTTTGATAGCGCGACAGAACACTTACTTTCAAAGTCATAACGCACCATTACGGTTTTGCCTACAGCACAACATTGCCCTTGTTGATAAGCCTCTTGGCGAATAACAAAAGAGCTTGAACCAATATGCTCAATTGTGGATTTAACTTCAACGTCGTGACCATAAAAAAGCTCACCGACAAAACTTACTTCTACTTTAGCTATGATCAATTTCCATTCGTGAGGATTCAGATCTGGTGTAAAAAATTTGAAAATAGGCGCTCGAGCAGCTTCAAACCATACCGGTAGTACGGTATTGTTGATGTGTCCTAGTACATCGGTTTCGCTAAAGCGCGGTGTAATTTTTTCTACAAACATAATAATTCCAATAAAGGCAGCTCATGACGGACTTTATTCGCGTTTACGATAACGCCCTAAGCAATGAATTTTGTGATAATTTTATCACGCTCTTTGAACAAAGCCCGCATCTAAAACAAGGTATGACTTCAGGCGGTGTAGATTTAGCTAAAAAAGACAGCCAAGATCTACATTTATATAATTATCCTGAATATTCAGAACAACTAAAACACATTCAGCAGACCACTGCAGGCTATGTATTTAAATACCTTGAAGAACATATTTTCATGATGATTGGTGCATTTGGACTAAAAGTGTATCACCCAAAAACAGGCGTGCCGACCGATTTAACGCAAGCTAACTTTGATGAAATTGGCAAACCTCAACTGCCTTTATTAGTGCAGCAGATTTTTCGCCTGGGCAATATTCAAGCGCAAAAATACGAGACAAACAAAGGCGGCTACCCTTATTGGCATAGTGAAGTTTACCCACAGGCTGGGCATAACGAAGCGCTGCACCGAGTGTTACTCTTTATGTTTTACCTGAACGATGTTGAAGAAGGTGGCGAGACTGAGTTTTACTATCAACAACGTAAAATTTCACCAAAAAAAGGGACCATGGTCATTGCTCCGGGCTATTTTACCCATACTCACCGTGGCAACAAGCCCATCTCTAACGATAAGTATATTTTGACTTCATGGGTGATGTTTAACCGTGCAGAGCAAATATACGGGACTCCGCAGAGCTAAACGAACGGTAAGCGGTAAGCCAAAAATCTACTCAATTTAGATTTTTGGCTTACCAAGCACTCTGGTCGCTTAAAACTTACAGCTTATAACTTATAGCTCTAAAATAATTGATCAAACAAATCAAACAGCTGATCAAGCTCTTCAATAGTGTTGTAATGCATACAACCGATGCGAACTACACCGCCTTTGTCTAAAACACCTAATTGCTCACACAAGCCCTGAGCGTAAAAGTTACCATCCCACACGCAGATATGCTGTTTACTTAAAAACTCAGACACTTGGCGCGGCTCAAGCCCTTCAAATGTCAGAGCGAAAGTAGGTGTGCGCTCTGATAAACGTTCTAAATCATCAATACCAAACAGCTTGATTTTAGGATAATTGACCAAACGTGTTAGGAAGTGCTCACTTAGTGCCATTTCATGTTGTTTAGTCTTAACAAAAGCCGAAGCTAATTTTTCGCGGCGTGAATAACTATCATCAAGCTCACTAATGTCAGCAATATAATCAACCGCAGCAATTAAACCTGCGAGTGCTTCAAAGCTTTGCGTGCCGGTTTCCCAGCGCCCTGGAATAATATCCTTAGCAGGTTCAACCTTGTAAGGTGTAAACCCCTCAAGGTGCTCACGCTTACCATAGACCATGCCTAAATGCGGGCCAAAAAACTTATACGCAGAACACGCTAAAAAATCACAATCTAGCGCTTGCACGTCAACCAATTCATGCGGTGCATAATGCACAGCGTCAACATAAACCAATGCACCCACTTCATGAGCCATCGCAACAATACGTTGAATATCGTTAATAGACCCAGTGGTATTTGATGCGTAAGTTACAGCTACAAGCTTGGTGTTGGTATTTAGTAAGCTGGCAAAATGTGCTAAATCTAGGCTGCAATCCGCTTCATTGATACGTGCTGCATTAACTTTCACGCCTTTATCTTGTGCTGCTTGTTGCCACGACGATACATTTGAAAAGTGGTCAGCATTGGTCACGATGATTTCATCACCCGCTTGCCATTCACGTGAAATTGCGCGGCTAAAGCTAAATGTTAAACTGGTCATATTCGCGCCAAATACGATTTGATCGCGAGAAGGGGCATTTAATAAATCAGCCGCTGCTTGGCGCGCATTAGCCATTAGCTCAACGGTTTTATCGCTTGAGAAAAACGCGCCGCCTAAGTTAGAGTTGTAATAACCTAAGTAAGCCGACATTGCACTAAGCACTGATTGCGGTACTTGCGAACCACCCGGGCCATCTAAAAATATAGGTGACTTACCAGCAACTTGTTGCATTAATGCCGGAAATTGACGGCGTAGTTTAGTTAAATTCATTGCCATTCCTTAAGCCGTTAATACAAAACAGTCTAGGTAACCGTCTTTACTTGCGTCAATTTTATTCATTGGTGTAGCGTTGTGCCATACTTCACGGTCATTAATCAGTGCAAACATGCCATCTTTAATTTCCATTTTAAAGCACGGCTCAGCCTGTTTATTTTCATAAACAAGTAATTCACCGCCCTCTAAATTTTCATGTGATACACCACAAATGCACACGTGATCAAAGCCATCTTGATGAATACCTTCTGGCGCAGGAGGCGTATCGCTTTCAATAGCAAGCATTCTAAATTGGTGAATTTCAATATCACGCTCTTCGTCTATCCCTGTAATCGCGCGAAACTCATTAACGATACTTTTCATACCATCACTTTGCAGTAAGCTCTGCTCTAAGTTCTCATAAGTACGTTCTACATTGCCTTGGAAGGTATTGATTGAATCATCTTGTACAAAGGCTTTCGTAGCTTGTAAAACAAGTTCATCATTTTGCACTTTAATTACTGAATAACGACGTTTACGAAACGCACCATCGGCATAAGGGTTAGCTGGAAGATTAGCAAATGATGGCTTTACCGCCTCGATATGAGCTTGGTTTACAAAACGAAGTTGCAATAGGTTCTGGTTGTTTAATGCTGTCATAAAATATCACCTAAAAAATAAGAGACTAACTCATAAATAATGAGGGGGATTTTAATGCAAGTAGAGAGGAATTTTTGCGTCTTTATTTAATTAAAGGCGTTTAAAAGTATAAAAGTAAGATCTAAATGTGGGTTTTATTGAATTTTTAATTTAAAAATAAAAATAGCCGCATTATGCGGCTATTTTATTAGGTTAGTGTTATCAAGCTCATCTGCTAGTTACGGCATAATTGTACTGAGCTGAATTTTATCTTGCTCTTGACAAGTATTACCCTTTAAGTACTTACAAACAGTAATGCTTTCACGGTCGTTATCAAGCAGCTCAACTAAAGTATCCTGTCCATTTTCAACAAACGACAACTTACCATCGACTAGCATCATTTCTATTGCAGGTTGCTCAGCAATTTGAATGGTGTAACTTGTCCTATCTTCAGAGTCGCTAGAAAGCATCCAAGTACTTCCATCGGGCTTATAGAGTGTCACGGTCGAATTTTGTAAATTATACTCTTCAAATTGCTCAACCTTAGTAGAAGGCGAGAAATCATGAACATAAAGGTGTGCATAACTTTTTTCTAACGAGCCAGTCTCGTCATTTTGCATACTTGTAATTCTTTCTACATAATAACGGTTATCATCTGCTGCTATTAATTTATAAACAAACTCATAATAAAGTATGCAGTTTGGTTGAGCTGTATCGCATGCTTCTACTATATTATAGTTTTCATCTAGATATAAAGTACGTACAAAACGATTATTTACAAAGTCCCCAGTAATAGAACTTTTACTAAATAAGAAAAAAAGTGTTCCATCTTCATAAAGTTGGAAATCAGACCAGTGACTATCAACATCATGTCCATCCCGAAATTCATGTCTACCGATGAAGTTACCTGCGTTAACATCCACTTCATTACGACGAACCATCATAATTGAATCAGTATAAGTACCATCTTGATCGCTGCCTTTTACCGCAGCCTGATAGCCCACATTAATATCTTTTGTCATATAAAGATTATCAACATTGCCATCTTGTGCATTGTTCAACACCAAGGTACCTTCTAAAAACTGCCATGAGAATGTTTCGACTTCATCGGTAGCTAAGTTAACCGTTGTACCTGTCATGTCACTATTAAAGGTAACATTTAATGTACTATCATCATATTCCGTTTTAACTGACCAATCACCAATGATGTCAGATTCAGTAATGGTTAAAAAGTCAGCATTTAAATAAGCGTATACATTCGCACTTTCTGTTGAACTTCTAATCCAAATATCATCTTCGAAATGATCGTAAGTCACTGTCATCCATTGCCAGCCTTTACCCTTTTCAGGCATACCTACCAGCTTTATTTGACTTATTTCCAGACGGTTTTGTGTTTCTACTTGTTGGCCATCAACATCTTTGAAACCAACAAACTCTCTAACTACAATTGAATCTATCGGGGCTACCTCAACTCCTTCTGCAGTCTTATACCAGCTTATAGCACTCGCGCCATTGTAGGTAAACAGCCCGGCTCCCCCCTCATCTAATGTTAAGCCATATGCTTGAGCAAAATACAAATCACTGTTGTTCAACATATAGTCATTTGCACTTAAGGATTGTGGTTTGAAGGTTGCGTTGATCTCACAATCCATATTTCCAGCAAGTGCAATGTAGTGATTACCCTCAACGTAGCCATCACAACCTTCAATTGCGTCTAAAACGAAACCGTCGCTAGGAATGATTTCAAATCCAACTTTTTGATAGAAAAATGACGCTTGTGATGCGGGTGAAATTTCACCATTACCATTTGAGTTAGCAGTAAGGGTAACTTTAGGGCGCTTTGGTAAGTAAGTAATTTGTGATGCAGCATTACATGTACCGCCGTCTTTATAATGGCAAACAACAATGCTATCGGTATCTGATGAAACAAGTTCGAAATGCCACTTTTCACCATTTCGGTCATAACTTAACACACCGTCATTAAAGGTTGCGCCAGTATAGGTCTGGCCCTCTAATTCTACAGCGTATGTTACATTACCGTTTTCGTCATATTCAGCGTAAACTCTGTCGGTCTGTCCATCAGCTGAATAAAACTCAGTGTAATTCTCTAATAGCTCTTCGGTAAATGCGCTGTAGCTTAAATCTTTGCTATATTCATAAACTAATATCGCGCCATCTTGAGAGCTAATCTCACCATTTGGTGAGTAATAATTGATAGTTCGGTTTATATAAAAAAGGTTATCAACAATACTAATAAACTCGTGAATCATTTCACTATTAAGATAACAGCTTGCATCAAAGCCTTCACATGATGTAACAACCTCATTGTTATAAATGAAGCGCTTACGTATAAACTGACCATCTTCTAAATGCCCTTGCCAGTCAGTAATACCCAAACCAATCATGGTTGTGCCATCGCTATGAATATTTAAATCATACGATTGAGACGTGCCGATAAACCCATGCCAGCGACCAACTAAATCTTCGTTCGTCGTGGTAACAGCTTGTTTCTTAATTAATAGTCCCGTTAGGGTGTCGCTCGGCTCATCAAAGCTCGTATCAAGACCAACTAATTGATAACCGCCACTTAATGCTTTTGTAAACCAAAGCTCAAGCTGCCCTGTTTCACCATCTTCATCATAGTTAACAGTTAAGCTGTGGCTGTTTAGCTGCCAAGTAAATGCTTCGCTGCTGTTACTACCAACATCGCCTGTACCATCAGCATAGAATTGTAGGGTTTCAGGTAGGTCAGGATCGTCACTAGTATCGTAATCATTCTCATACGCATGAAATGCCCACTCACCTATAAGCTGCTCAGCTAATAATGAAATGGTTTTATTTTTATATATTAGATTCGTAGTGTACGTTTCATCTTCTTCGGTCGTCTTTGTGACTGAGCCGGAGTTTCTATCAATTATCATTCGCTCTGTTGAGCGCGTGATCTCGATGGTTCTAAATACATCGTTTTCAGCTAATACTATAAAACTAAGCCCTGTTAAAACTAAAGACTCAGAACTTTCAGCATCTGAATTTTGATAAATCGTAACCTCTTTATCAAACGCTAATGTATACACACCCTCATTTTCAGACCAAGTGATAGCACTACTGGTATTAGCGCTAAACTCACCGCTACCATCAGCCATTAGGCTTAAGTGAAACGCTGTATTCGTATGATAACGAGGTGAGTTAATAATATACTCTCCCTCAAGCGTGCCTTTTGCACCTGTAACTAGATCATTATCTTCTTTAATTTCTTTTTTAGTTTTTTCGATGATCTCAGGGTCTTTCTCTGTTACTTCTTCTTCAAACTGTTTTGCTACCTGCTCGTTTGCAACAAGCTCTAGTGTACTATTAACGCCTTCTGGTAACGAATAGTCTGGATTATCAACAACAATCTTAATAAGTGTGGCTAACTGTATTTTTTCATCAGCATCAACATTTAATAATGCACTATCAAGCTCTGCTTCACTTGCAGGCTCTTTGCCATCACGTGTTAAAAGCGCAAACTCAGCAGTGGTAACATTAGTGATGTTTACACCAAAATTATCATTGCTATCGAGGGTTTTATCGTCACCTGCTTGCGCGAGAAGTTTTTCGACTGAGCTCAATTGCGATACAAACTCAACACCTGGATTGAGCGTATCTAAGCCTTTTGCTTTAACCCTTACTAGCTCTTTAGCTGATGATTCGTCAATATCTAACACCGCAGTGTAACGACCATTATCACCAGCCTGAACATTAAAAGACTCACTCCCAACCACAATCTCAAGCTCAGCATTGGCAATAGGTTCATCTGTTACGATACCAGTAATCGTAACATTTGAAACTTTACGCTTAATGAGGACTTCTTGCGTTGATGAAGCGGTTGCTCCGTCATCATCTGTCACTGTAACAGTAAATTTGACCGTTACATCTTCTGTAATATCGGGAGAAGTAAATGTTGCTTCAGCAGTGTTTAGGCCGCTGCTGGTAAACTCAAAACTTGCATCATGGCTCCAACTGTAGGATGCAATGCTACCATCACTGTCAGAAGCTGTAGCGTTTAATGTTAACGCTTCTTGCTCAAGCGCATCTTCAACCGTAGCTTGGCTAACTGTAGGGCTTGAATTGGTTGCAGGGGGTGGTGTAGGTGTAATTCCAGAAGAGCCCTCATCACCGCCGCCGCCACCGCAGCCAGCTAAAAGTAATGCCCCAGTGAATATACCCACACGAAGCTTTGTATTAAATAAATCCATTCGTATTCCTCATTATAAAGGGAAGCCTGTGAGCGGCGTCCCTAAACTTATAAAAGTCACCCTAAAACGACTTTAGATTAAATATGTATTACAACGCACCTTTAATCTGCTGTAATTGCTCTGTGAATGATAGATGTCTTAAATCTCCCAACCCAACAGCCTCTGTTAATTCAGCTAACTCATACTCAAATTTAAGTAATTTACTTTCAATATCTTTGTCATCTAATGCTGTTTTTGTTTTTAAGTATTCATTGAAAAGGCTATTAATTCGTTTTATCTGGTGCGCTACTAAATTCGCTTCAAGCTTAATGTTGTCATAATCTCGGTAATTACTCTTTGCGTAGCTCTCACCTTGTGCTAATTGAGATTTAATATCGCTATATACAACAGGAAAAACGTCGGGTTTATCAGAATCAGCTAATTGATAGATTTTGCGAATATGTTCTGAAAAATAAAACTGCACAACTGCATCTTTTTCAAGTGCTGTAAGTTGCTCTAAAAGTTGAGGAACATACTGTCTTACTTGTGATTCTTCACCCTCAATGAGTAATTCTTTTAACTCTTCATGTCTTTGCTCTAAGACGGTATAACGTTTTTCAAAATGAATTTTTGCATCAATTTGAGTAAGCACTGCAAACTCTTCCCTGACTGGTTTTAATACAGCTGTAATACGATCTTTTGAAAGGTTGGCAGCTGTTACAAGGCTGATAACTTGCTGACATTGCTCCATTACTTCATCCGCAACCGTATCTGATGAAAATAATGATGCACTATCAAGCGCACGCTCCGGCGTAAGCCTTAGTTCTTCAAACTCGGCCTCAAGCACTTGCCAAATTTTTTGAGCTTCCTCTACTTTTTCAATATCATACTCAGCGAGCGATTCAGATTTTATAAGGTTATAAGCAGTTAACGCTTCCCCAAATGCTTGCTCTGCTTTTTGAAAAGCAGCTTGTTGTTGTTCCGGTGTTGCTTGTTCACCTGCTAAACCAGCAAGATCTTTTTGAACTGACTCAATCGTTTTGCAACCACTCAATGTGATTCCCATAAAAATAGTTACGAGTAATAGTTTTCTCATTAGTAGCTCCACTGTGCGCCAAGAGTGAATGAAACATTGCTATACTCCACTTCTGGTACTCTTAAACGTTGGCCATTTTCAAGGTTTTTAGTCACGATATCGCGCGATTTATATTGTGCGTCTATGCCAGCAAGAATCGCAATGTGATTCATAACCTGATAACGCATACCCGCTCTGGCAAACACTCCCCAGCCATTAAAGCTGTCAGTTAATGTTGTTGTTTCAAATTGGGTGTTCTGAATTTCAGAGTACATTGGGCTACTTACTTCGCCTTCTAAATACCAACTATATTTATTAAAACTGTCTTTGAGGCGGCTGTCATAGCGAGCACCTAGAGTAAGTAAAATACCCATTTGATCTTCGGATACAGATATCACTGGACGAAGTTGAGATGTGTAGTTTTGCTGTGAACCTGTTTGCCCGCCTTCCATGCCAGGTAAAGTAAAGCGTGCAGGATTAGTTGGATCATCTGAAATAGCAATTAAGGCCTTATCAAATGAATCAGCACCTGGCTGTACAAAAGAAAAGTTTGAACGTGTAAAGCTGGAAGTAAAAAACTTTGTACCCACTGTGAATTGTATTGCTTGTGAAAAATTATAAGCACCTTTAAAACCAATCTCATTGGCTTTGAGTTTAAATGCATTTTGCTGAACAGCACCAAACTCCCCCATATACCAAGTTTCAGTTGCGATATCAGTCGAGATTGTTGCAGCACTCTCAACATAAAAACCCCAATCATCATCTATCCCTGTGTAAGAAAGCTGACGTATCGCTGGGTTGGTAACATCTATCGATTGGCTAAGCTGACCAAAGCCTGCAACATCATTTAGGGTTTCACTATAGCCTATTGTTTCAAGGCCTATACGCACTTCACTAAAAGAGGGGTTCGGTGTTGCATAGACTGATGCGCTAAAAAGGACGGGTATTAATAGAGGTAATTTCATGAACATGCCTTATTCTCTGCTATAAAGTTACCCAAATAGAAGAGAGCAAAGCTCTACGTACCCTCCTTGGTAACAAAAAATAACATTTGTTAAAATGTTTAAACACACGTAATTTTAGTCCCTTACAATTATGCGTCAAGCAAAAATGAACGCTGACTTAATAAAAAATTCGCAATAAAAGGACTTAAGAAGCTAAATTAATGTATTGTAAGCCTTTTTAGTATAATCGAATTTTGTAGAAGCTCAGATAGTTAAGAAGCTCGTTTGGCTGAGTTAATGTAAATAACTTACTCATATTTGCAGCCTCGATTAGAGCGAGCATTTAGTATGAATTTCTATACTTGCAAGAATACGGTTATAAAATAAAGCATTTGCAACATAAAGTTGACCAACATTACTTGGGTCTGTTAAGACTTCACCCATTTTCTGTTCTGCGATACTTAATAGTAGCCGCATATCATCAAAATTATTTATCCAAATAAAAGCAAAAATAATTTAAGCAGCAAGGGGTTAGAGTATTCTAATGATGAACCCTTGTGCGTTGAGGTAAGAGCAAAAATCGGCATAGCACAAAGCTTTAGTAAATATTAAAAAGTGAAAGGCCATTTCATGGATATAACATAAATTGATCATCACTGAATATCAGGCATAAAAAAACCCAGCAAAAGCTGGGTTTTTAGAACAGTATTATAAATTAACGCTTAACTTTAACACGCTCAATTACTGTTACGTGTGCTTCAACACGACGGTTTTCAGCATGTGCTGCTGCCGTGTTAGCTTCATTTTTAAGACGCTCTTCACCTAAACCAACCGTGATGATGCGCTCTTTTTCAATGCCATCTTCGATAAGGCGAGCTGCAACTGAATCTGCACGCTTTTTAGATAACCATTTATTGTAGTCTGCTTTACCTACAGCTGAAGTGTGACCTTCTAGAAGCACTTCAGTACCTGGGTGCTCATTTAAGAAAGCAACAGCTGCATCGATGTCATCTAAGTACTTTTGTGAAACTTTAGCTGTATTGTTAGGGAACGTAATTAGTAAGCTCTTAGTTACTTCACGATCTTCATATAGAGTACAGCCAGTGCCGTCTACTGCATCAGTCATCGGTGTGTTAGCACACTGATCATCTGCATCAGGAATATTGTCGTTATCGCTGTCTGTTGGAGCAACAGCAACTGGAACAACTGCTGCTACTGGTGCAGCTTCTACTGGTGCAGCAGATGAGCTTTGATTGCCAAACAAGTAGCTTAGACCTAGCTTAGCGCCAACATCAGTGTAACCACGGTCAAGACCTTGGAAGATTGATGTTTCTGCGTTGAACGCGAAGTTATCAGTGAAATAATGTTGGTAACCAGCACCTACGTTAGCAAATGTAAGGCTTTCCATTGCATCAACGTTTTTAAGACCAACGATACCGTAAAAAGGACCGCCATTGATGTGATAAAGTGCATCAACACCTAAACGATCACCTTCTAGGCTTGTTGCTGTCATTGCTGGGTTTGAACTTGAAATGTCAAAGTCCATGTCAGCATACTCTAAACGTGCACTCCAGTAATCGCTAAAGCGATAACCTAGTTCAAGACCCCAACCTGTTGAATCATCAACGTTAGTGCCGGCACTACCACGAACATTTTCCCAAGAAGCGTCATAGTAATCACCAAATGCGCCGATAAAGAAACCTTCTTTTTCAGCCGCGAAGCTTGAAGCGCTAGTTGCAGCTAGTGCCAAAGCAATAGTAAGAGATTTTAATTTCATTGTTTCCTTCCCATTTTCACAATTAAAATTGTAGCTAAGTGACCCTAGCCTAATTAAGTATTACCAGAGTACAGAATCTTTTGTTAATCATTACTTAACGAAAACACATTCATGGTGTTTTTTATAAAAGTATTTTTAGAATAAAAACGCTAATCAGTATAGACCAGATAATAAACTTTACCTAACCTACGAAAAAGCTGCATTTTAAACTTACAATAAACATCTAAATTCAATTATTTAACGTATCGCCACCTATATAAAATTAGCGATACAGATTTTAAAACCCTTATTAGCATTATATTGCTTAATTTTGAATCAACAAGTAGTAACCGTGTTTATTTCCAATAAATACCTATAAATAACAGTTAATAATTGCAACTTGGCGCATTGAGCCAATAATAATTCATTATCTAAATTTTTATTGATGCTACACAAGCATGTTTTGTGCAGCCCTGCTTATTAAGTACCACAAAAAGTTTGATAATTTTTTTCATCTGAAGCTGCATGATTCCATGACTCATTGATGCTTTGAGTATAGGGGTTTTGCAGTGCTTGTAAGTATTCGCTTAGTATGGGGCTGTGGTTCGATTCAGCAAAGTCTTTTAGGATTTTTTCTACCATATAGTTACGCGGGATCAATGTTGGATTAACTTTTCGCATGATTGAGTAACTTTGTTTGTGTGTCCTGTGAGCCCACTTCTCAGACCAAGAGGATAATACCGAAGGAAGTGTTACACTTCCTTTCAACGACCTCGTTAAACTGTCAAACGTATTGGTATAGTCAAGAGAGTTATCTTTTAACAATGCTAATAACTCAGCCACTAACTTGCTATCTTCAGGTTTGTGCCCATCCAACCCTAGCTTTTGCGCCCACATGTCAGTAAATGCGTGATTAAACTTTTCTGCAAAACTATTAATTAGAGGACTAAGTAAAGCAACGGCTTGTTCATCATCTTCGTTTATTAACGGTATTAAACTCTCAGCTAACCGTGCGCAATTCCAGTTTGCAATATTAGGTTGATTGCCAAATGCGTAACGGCCTTGACGGTCAATGGAGCTAAATACTGTATCAAAATCAAAACTATTCATCATCGCACACGGGCCATAATCAATGGTTTCACCGCTGACAAGTGTGTTATCTGTATTCATTACACCGTGAATAAACCCTACCCGCATCCAGCTCACAACTAGTTCTATTTGTTTTTTAATTACCTCACTCAAGAAGGCTAAATAACGCTCAGGACCCGTGCTTTGTATATGTGGATAATGTCGTGTAATTGCCAAATCAGCTAAGGCTTTTAAACCTACAACATCTCCTTGCGTTGCTAAATACTGAAATGACCCTACTCTGATATGACTTGATGCAACTCGAGTCACAATCGCGCCAGGCTGTGGTGGTTGTCTGTAAACGGTTTCGCCCGTTGCGACCACCGCTAAACATCGAGTTGTCGGCACGCCTAGTGCGTGCATTGCTTCACTCATTATGTATTCACGTACTGCCGGGCCAATAGCGCAGCGACCATCACCACCACGAGAAAACGGTGTCGCCCCAGAGCCTTTTAACTGAATATCCCAAAGTAATCCTTGTTGATCGGCAACAGCCCCAAGTAAATGCGCGCGGCCATCTCCTAAGCGAGGTGAAAAGTGACCAAATTGATGGCCAGAATAGCCCAGCGCAACGGGCGCTACAGTTGAGTCTATTTGGTTACCACTAAGCACTGCGGCTTGCTGTGCTGATGAAACATCAATACTCAATTGTTTAGCCACGGCGTCGTTAAATAACAGCAGCGAGGGCTCGCCAACTGGACTCGGTCTATCGGCGATAGCAAATTGCTCTGCTATGTCGGTATAGCGTGATACTAATTTCATTAAATTACCTTTCGCCGCTACTGCGGTTCAGTTGTTTGAATACCCACACGGTTATCACCCACGCTATAGGCTACGATTAAGCTTAGCTCTTGTAAACTTAAGCCACTTTGTTGCTGTAATTCATTAAAAAATGCTTGTGCGGCAGTGAGCGACTTTTTAGTTTGTAAGCCACCATCAATAATTTTATGTGCGCGCAAGTAGCTTTCTACGTCGCGTGAAAGTAAAAACGTATCTTTACCTAGAGTTCTTAATGCATAAGGCCCAGTGTTACCACCTAAGCGCGCACCGTGTTTTTTTAAATACGCCCATAAGCCAATAATGTCGTCTGTAGGCCAGTTTGCAATAAACGCACTAAAACTGCCGTGTTCACTCGCTACTTCATGAATCATGTATGCGTTATCAGTAATCGTTTGTACCTTTTTAAAGTTACGCACAATACGCTCATCACTGGCTTTTTGTTCTAGCATATCAGGTGGCATCATCAGTAACTTTTCAACACTAAAATCCCAAAATACTTCCCTAAAACCAGCCCACTTACTATTAATAACAGACCAATAAAAGCCACTTTGAAACACTTTACGGGTAAATTCCTCAAGCCATGCGTCATCAGGTAAGCTTTTCAGCTGAGACGGTTTTAAGGGCGGATGTAATAGCTGCTGAAGCATGGCCTTACCGCCTTTTCTTTGTGCTGCTCGTTTATATATATCCTGAAACTTTTCCATCGTTTTACTACCTTTACTGTTTCTGCTTATTAGTGTACGGAAAAATGACCTTATACGTAATACTCTCGAGTAAACGATCGCTTCTACCTTGACACCTAGACGGCTAAAATGCTTTAATCACCGCCATTACCCCTATTTAAGGTGTGAGTTTGAACATTTTAAACTCACACTGTGGGCTAGAAGAGGTGCGTTATTCAGGTAACGTATGTGAGGAGCACACACTCCAGTGATCATACGTGAGGGGAATTAACGCCGAGAAATAACACTTTTTGTGAAGGGTTATTTCGGGCGACTGGGTTGAATCCCAGCGACTGTCACCAACAACAGCTGCGCTGTTGATAAGTTTGGTGGAGAGCTTCTGGTCTTAGCATAATAAGGCCTGTGCGCCCTATTATTTAAGCCCATTCGCTCTTCGAATTTTAAAGTTCGACTGATGTAAATGCGGCATATCTATATTTCTTCCTCATTTTACTCAGCGAACACCTGATAAGTTCGTTGCAGATGAAAAACAACTTTAATTTAAACGACTACCCGCTATGGACCGCTCTCGTCACGCCTTTTACTGACCGCGGCGAAGTAGATTATGCGGTACTTGAACAACTTGTTGTACAACAACAAGCTGCTAATAATGGCATTTTACTACTCGGTAGTACGGGCGAAGGCTTAGCGCTTAGTCTGAAAGAGCAACAAGCCATTGTTGAGCATGTATGTCAGTTAGAACTCAATGTGCCATTAATGGTTGCCGTTGGCGGTATGAACCTAACCCAACAAATTGCGTGGGTAGAGTACTGTAATCAACTGCCTATTCACGGTTATTTACTGGGCTCACCACTGTATGCCAAGCCTGGCGTTGTAGGTCAAACTCATTGGTTTGAAAGCCTACTCAACGCAAGTGTTCACCCATGCATGCTCTATAACGTACCTGGTCGCAGTGCGGTAGATATTCCACCAGCCGTTGTTAGCACTTTAAAGGATCATAAAAATTTATGGGCACTTAAAGAAGCCAGCGGTGATATTGCTAAATTTGAAGGGTTTAGAAAAGCCTCGCCAGAGTTAGCAATATTCAGCGGTGATGATGCCCTTATGCCTTATTTTTCTCAAGCCGGAGCGAAAGGCTTGGTTTCTGTAGCAGCTAATGCATGGCCAGCACAAACCCATGAGTTTGTTAAGCGCAGCCTTAGCGGTCAGCACCCAAATTTATTTGCTGATTGGTCGCAAGCAATCCATAGCTTGTTTGCCGTCGCAAACCCCATTCCCGTAAAAGTTTTGATGCATTTACAAGGGCGACTAAACAGCCCGTATTTGCGTCCACCGTTAACTCATCTCGAGCTAACGCAAACAGATTGCATTAACAATGCAAACAACACCATTTTATCTTGGCATTAAACACAGGTTTTTATAATGAGCTGGTTAGAACTATTAAATAATTTAGAATCAGGCGCCGTTCGCGCTGCAACACAAGACGAAAAAGGCCAATGGCACGCTAATATTGAAGTAAAACAAGGTATTTTAGAAGCGTTTAAAAACGGTACTAACACCGAGTTTGCCGGTGGTTTTGTTGATAAGCACAACTTGGCACCGCAAGAATTTACCGCCGAAAATGGCGTACGTATGGTACCCGGTGGTTCAAGTGTTCGCCGTGGTGCACACGTTGCTAAAGGCACAATTATTATGCCACCAGCGTATGTAAATATTGGTGCGTTTATTGACGAAGGCACTATGGTTGATAGCCACGCTCTTGTTGGTTCGTGTGCACAAGTAGGTAAAAACGTTCATCTAAGTGCTGCTGTGCAACTAGGTGGTGTGCTAGAACCAATTGGCGCAAGCCCTGTTGTTGTAGAAGACGATGCGTTCATCGGCGCTGGCTGTGTAATCGTTGAAGGGGTCGTTGTTAAAAAAGGTGCGGTACTTGCGCCAGGTGTGCGTTTATCAGCCACAATCCCAGTTTATGACTGCGTTAACGAGCGTCAACTAGATAAAGGCGAGCCAATCCCTGAGTACGCCATTGTGATCCCTGGCTCACGCCCGGCTTCAAATGACTGGGCACGCGAGCAGGGTTTAAGCATGTCATGTGCATTAATCGTAAAATACCGTGATGAACAAAGTGATGCGTCTTTACTACTAGAAGAGGTTTTACGTTAATGACCTTTTTGAGCACGCCAGTTAAAACCGCCATTGATGAACTTTCGAGTAACCTCGATACCCCATTTTTTGTCTACGATCTCGACTCACTAAATACACATTTAGCGCGTTTAGTGGCGCAAACCGAAGTAAAACTTTGGTACGCAGTTAAAGCCAACCCACTGTCTAAAGTCATACAAAGTTTAGATAACGCAGGCTTTAACTTTGATGTTGCAAGTAAAGGCGAACTTGAGCAAGTACTTGCTCAAGGTATTAACAGCGAGCGCGTGCTCAACACTGGGCCTGCAAAGAGCCCTAAACAAATTAAACACTTTATCGAGCGAGGCGTGCGTATATTTGTCGCCGAAAGTCTCAATCAAGTGCGTTGGCTAAATGAGCAAGCAATTGCAAAACAGTGCCAACTACAGGTGTTATTGCGTGTGCAATTACGTTGGCCTGAAGGTGAAAAGAACCCACTAGGGGGCGACAGCCTTACACCATTTGGCTTAGGCTGCGATGAATGGCAAGCACTCAATACGAATGATTACCCTGCACTTAACTTTGATGGCCTGCATATTTTTCAATGGGGAAATATGCTTAGTAGCGACAAACTCGCCCAGCTTTGGTCACAAATGGTCGCGCCACTACAGCAGCTAGCAAGCGATTTAGGTATTCATTTAAACGTGCTCGATTTAGGCGGTGGCTTAGGCATTCCTTACACGCTTGATGCACCAACTTTGAGTTGGGATGCGTTAATCGATGAGCTTGCAAAAATTAAGCGTGATTCTGGCGTTGAAGAGTTATGGATGGAGCTTGGCCGTTATGCTGTCGGCGAATGTGGTCATTACGTAACCCCTGTTGTCGAGCGCAAATTAAATTATGGGCAACAACAAGTCATTTTAAGCGGTGGCATTAATCATTTATTGCGCCCAGCGGTCACTAGCCAAGATTTCCCAGCGCGGTTATTACGTGATTCAACAGCACCAAACCAAGCAGTGAGCTTATACGGCCCGTTATGTACTGCGCTTGACTGCTTAGGTGAGCATCATTTACCGAATGATTTAAATGAAGATGATTGGCTCGCATTTAGTCAATGTGGTGCTTACGGCTTTACTGAAAGCATGCCCTACTTTTTATGCCATGAACTTGCCGCTGAGTATGTATTACAAAACGGTAAATTATCCTGTATTCGCCAAGCAGAAGATGCCAGTCACTACTTAAGGTAATTGAGATGAGTAATACAACCCCAATCAGCCAAGAAAACATTGTCGTGGGTGAGGTTGCCAACGGCTTACCGCTAACCATTCCGGTGTATCGTTTAAAAGGCGATGGCAGCGGACCAAGCGTTTATATACAAGCAAATATGCATGGCGCGGAAGTACAAGGCAACGCGGTCATTTATCAATTGCTCGAACAGCTAAAGCAACTGAACTTAAAAGGTGATATCACTTTAGTGCCCTACGCGAACCCAATTGGTTGCAATCAAAAGTCAGGGGAATTTACTCTTGGTCGCTTTGATCCAATTACGGGCACTAACTGGAACCGTATGTATCATTGCAACAGTCAATTAGCTGTTAACTTTGCAGAGCAATACCGTGATGCCGATGATGAAACCTTAAAAACAGCGTTTAAATCCGCGCTGATAGATGAAGTAGATCAACAATTAACAGGGCCCGATTATCGTTTAACCACAGGTAAACGTATTGCGCTTAATTTGCAAAAGCTCGCACATCAAGCAGATATTGTCCTCGACTTACACACAGGCCCTATTTCTAGCCAGCACCTATATTGCCCTGACTACGCAAAGCAAAGCGCCAGCTATTTCAATATCCCCCACGTACTACTTATTCCAAATGACTTTGACGGCGCAATGGACGAAGCCAGCTTTTGTCCTTGGTGGCAATTAACTGAACAATTAGCAAAGCAAGGCCGTGAATTTAACGTACAAGTCGAAGCGTTTACTGTTGAGCTAGGTAGCCAAGAAAAAATCGATTTAAGCGCAGCACTGGATGACGCCAACAGTATTTTAAGTTATTTAAATCATAAGCAGGTTTTTGTTGATGCGCCCTTTCAACCAAAACAAATGAAGCGCTATGGCTGTCTGCTCGCTGACTACTTCGCTTACTACGCGCCCATGGGTGGCATGGTTGAATATATAGCCCCGCTTGGTGGCCATATTAAAGCTGGCGAGCCAATTGCTAAAGTATTACGAATGGAGCGCTACCTTAGTGAGCAGCCATTACAAACCCTCACTCTCGATTGTGATGCCATTGCAATTTTGCACTTTGCCTCAGCAAGTGTGAATCAAGGCACCGAACTCTACAAATTTTTCACCAACGTATTTGAGCTTTAGATTCTTTAGAGCTCACCCCTTCTCATTGCGTGAGAGCACGATTATCCAAGCGGAAAAAGTGCATGAACGAGCGGCTTCGGCCGCTTTTTCTTTGTATTTGTAATCAAAAGGCACCAAAATGTATTAGGTTCAGTAACAATTCACAGATCTTCTGTTAAAGTTGCTTGTGGACAGATAAACTGAATAAATACTTTCAGCCGCTTAAGCAGTGGCACAAGTCCACCAGCTCCACATAGACTCTCTATTTAGTTTACCAAAGGAATAATAATGACTTGGCGCAATGGGATTTTACTTACTACGTTGTTATCAACTAGCGTGTTGGCACAACAAGCAGACCCACAAAAGACAAACGAACAAGACAGTGATATTGAATTAGTAAAACAATGCATCTTAAACGAAGCAATAGCAGGGGACGAAAACCAAACCCTAGCACAGCTTCGAAAAAAATGTTCTGCACTAGATGAAACTAAGCAAATAACTGCGCTTGATAAACGCAAAGCACGTGAACAAGTAAGTCAAAAAAATCGCAATGTTATCACGCCCCATAAGCGTAACTATTTGCTGCCATTATCCTATGTATCAAATCCAAATACTCGCCCTTTTGGCCGACTAAACGAACTATCTGACGAACCCAGCGGCGAGCAGCTTGATAACCTAGAAGTGAAGTACCAACTTTCAATTAAAGTACCGCTCTATAATGATTTTGCAGATGACGATCAAACTGTATTTTTTGGTTTTACCTTGCAGTCATTTTGGCAGTTTTATAACAACGAAATTTCATCGCCATTTCGCGAAACAAACTATGAGCCTGAAATTTTTTGGATTAACTACCTCGACCCTGAAAACGTACTTTGGGGTGATGAAATGGCGATATCTATAGGGATGGTGCATCAATCAAATGGTCGTAGTCAGCCTAACTCTCGTTCATGGAATCGAATTTATGCTGATTTCTTATGGGAGAAAGATGGCTTTGTATTTAGTTTCAAGCCTTGGTACCGCATTCCTGAAGATAGAAAAGAAGATCCTATGGAAGCCAAGGGCGACGATAACCCAGATATATACAAATATATGGGCTATTTTGAGTTTGGTGGCGCTTATCGCTACGAAGAGCATGAATTTAGTTTTATGACACGCAATAACTTAAATTCAGATAACCGCGGTGCGATCCAGCTTGACTGGTCATTCCCGCTATGGGGCCGATTAAGAGGTTATGCACAATACTTTAATGGCTATGGCGAAAGCTTGATCGATTACAACGCGGATATTGAGCGCATAGGTGTGGGTATTTTATTAACTGATTTACTCTAAAGAAAAGGCCAAGCAATCGCTTGGCCTTTTTGTTATTAGTGCTAAATTCAGGCTACTTAATGATTTTAAATGTGCCTTCAAACTCGGCTACAAGTAACTCACCGTCGTAAATTTCAACGGGCACTATGTAGCTTGCTTTAGAATCTGTTTCAAGCTCCACCAGTTTACCTTTACAAGCACTTAAATCGACACAGCCACGAGGATCGTTATTAAGTGGTTTTAAGTATTTAATATTGGCATCAGCAAGCACAATATTACCTTCAAGACCGGCCTCTTTAAGCGCTAAATAAGTTGCGCCCCAACCTGTTAACGTCGCTAAGCTATAGATAGAACCTGCAAACATCGTATTATGTAGGTTTAGGTTGGCGTTTAAATCAGCGCGGGTGGTAAATTGCCAATCAGTATAGCTTTCAACTTTAATTCCCATCGCATCACTGATTGGAATCGATTCGCGCCATGTATTTTGTAACACTTGGGTCCAATTAGGATGACGAAACCAGCCAGGCTCAGACGGTTTTTGCTTGATCATTTTAAAGTGCTGCACATCATCGTAAGCCAAGTGTGCTTTTTCTTTTAACTCATAGCCATGGCGCTTATAAAACTCTAACGCGCGTTCACGTGCAAATAACACCAACTCATCAGCATCTTGCGTCCACGCTATTTTTTCAAGCTCATGCAACAACCGACTACCAATATGCTGATTACGATTTCCCTCAGCAACCGCCATATAACGTACTTGCGCTTGTTGCTGATTATTAAAATGTAAACGAGCAACACCAAGCACTTCTCCAGATTTATTTTTTATAAACCGATGTTCAGCGTCCTGTTCCAAGTCATCTTGTTCAGAGCCGCGCGGCTGCTGCCAAGGTGCACGTAATACCTGCCAGCGTAATTGATAATATGCCTGCCAATCTTCACTGCTTTGTGGCGTAGTTACCTGAAACATACATTCTCCTGTTGTGCTATTACCGCATTAAACATATCTACCATCGATAAATAATATAAAGCAGCGTTTTTTATTGCGACCTACCATACGCTATCTTTAAAAAACTTGGAATACGACTTTGGTGAGCCCTTATTTGAACTGTAAAACAAGCTTAACAGGCTGGCGGTTTATGTTGACTCGTCTAAGATACATATATGGAAAATTTAATTGTAAGTGCTGGCATTGTAAAGCATAGCTTTATCGAAGATTGCCATCGCATCGGACAGCTTATCTATTGGCACAAACAGGGTGCTGATTGCATTCAAGTTCGCCAATACGAGCAGTTTCGCTGGTTACTCATCAACGATATATTACAGTCAGTGGTTGAAAAAAATAATCCAAGCCATCTATTGTTTCCACACTTACAATCGCTAGCTTGTTTATGGCTGCCTTTGACTAAACCCCAAAAAGTACTTGAGCTGGGCCTTGGAGCTGGCGCTATTCGCAATTATATACAACACACTAACCCTGATTGCCAACTCACGTCTATTGAAAAAAACGCCAGCATTATTGATTGTTATAAGCGCTTCTTTGATGGTGTTAATGCCAGTAATTTAAAGTGTTCTGACGCTCAAGCAGCGCTTAGTCAAAACGCACAATATGATTGGGTTATTCTTGATCTCTTTAGTCAGCTAGATGCACCCGTTTTTTTATATAAACACCATTTTTATGAAAAAATACGGGATGCGCTTAGCACTAACGGGCATTTATTTATTAACTTTTTATCAGCGCATCAATCACAACTCAAACAACTTGAGCAACTGTTAAGCGCCACGTTTGGCAAGCCCCCCAATATTGAAAAAATACCCGACTACACAAATCATATTGTCATGATAAGTAAATAAACCTTTTAGGCCTTTAAATTGAAGGTTACCGGACCATCGTTACAGAGGCTCACTTGCATATCTGCGGCAAATTCACCCGTTGCGACTTTTATTCCTTGAGACTGTGCCTGACTCACAAAGTATTCATATAACTCACGTGCTTGATCTGGCGTTGCTGCAGATGAAAAGCTAGGTCGCATACCCTTTTTGGTATCTGCGGCTAATGTGAACTGCGATACAACCAGCAACTCACCTTGAATGTCCTTTAAACTCAAATTCATTTTATCGTTTTCATCTGTAAAAATACGGTAGTTGCTCACTTTATGCAGCAGTTTATCTGCGACTGCTTTATCGTCGAGCTTTTCAACCCCTAATAACAGTAATATCCCTTGTTGAATTTGACCTATAACACGATTATCTACTTGTACATTCGCGTGTTTTACGCGCTGAATTAATCCTTGCATTTATTCCTCGATAATTTGATAGACATAAGATCGGCAGCACGCCGCACTGCTGACAAAGATACCTGATTATCAACACCGTGCCCAATTTCATCTAACACAAATAGCTGTGCATTGAGCTGTTTTGCAAACTGTTGTACTACACTGAAACGGCAGACTAAATCATGTCTACCGTGAATAAACCACATAGGTAGCTTATGCAAGTTATGGCTATTTTTTACAATATAGTTTTCCTCAATAAAACAATTCTCGCTGAAAAAATGCACCATTAAACGAGCCATAAAAAGCCCTTGCTGAGGGCAATTTAGCGCCCACTGCGGTGACTGTTTTCCTTGTGATAGAACAGCCTCCCATTGACACCACTGCTTTGCATAGTGACTGGCATGAATTTGATCATCGCCATATAAGTGCTGCTTATAAGACGCAAAAATACTTTTCACATCACGTTGGCTTTGTGAGAAGTCTTGATAAAGCTCAGGGTAAAATTGTGCCGCAGCACCACTTGGGCCATATAACCATTCAAAATCAGCGTGAGTCGCTAAAAATGTACCGCGTAGTATAAGTCCTGCAACGTGTTTGTGATACTTAATTGCATACAGCAAGCATAGTGTTGCGCCCCATGATGCTCCACAAAGCGATAGCTTATCGATACCCAATGATTGTCTGAGGTAATTCAAATCCTCAATGAGATGGTCAGAGGTATTTTGACTTACTTGGTGAGGAGTAGACAGGCCACAGCCACGCTGGCTATATAAAATAATACGATAACGAGTGGGATCAAAAAAACGGCAATTATCGCGATTTAAACCAAGTCCTGGGCCACCATGGCAAATAATTACAGGAAGCCCATTGGGGTTACCATATTCTTGCACATGAAGCTGATGACCCTCACCGACACTCAGATGAAAGTCATTATAAGGGGTGATGCTTGGGTATAACTGCATAACGCTGACTCCTGTATCAGCGGTGCAAATGTTATGTGTGTGATGAGTCCGTTTCAAGTTGGATCTCGGGTGTATCTTCGATATTTTTAGGGCTAATACACACTGTAAATTCTGCACCTAGTAACACGACCGTCCACGAAAGGTATACCCAAACAAACAAAATTGGGATGGTTGCCACTGTCCCATAAATTAACTCATAGGATGGAAAGTGACTAATATACAAAGC
Organism: Pseudoalteromonas sp. KS88; assembly: GCF_004766475.1. NCBI lineage: Bacteria > Pseudomonadati > Pseudomonadota > Gammaproteobacteria > Alteromonadales > Pseudoalteromonadaceae > Pseudoalteromonas > Pseudoalteromonas sp. KS88. Next base: position 36,217 of record NZ_PYHV01000018.1, on the reverse strand, counting down.
AAACCCTTTTTTTGTTAATTCAAACAAAACCGCAGCAAAAATTGCACCGGGGATCGCCGCCTTAAATGGAACAGGTGTATTTGGAACTAAAGTATAGAGCAAAATAAAGCCCGCCATAGAAATTATAAAGGGTAAAAGTTTTATTAAAAAGCCACTAAACCCCGGAATTCCTTGATCTGCAAATGAAACTAAAGAAACAATATACGAAGAAATACCAATGCTGGCCCCTAATAAAACAGGCCCCAAAGTCAAAATCATCCAATATACAGAGAGTGAAATCATCAAAGGTCGTTTCTTCTTGATACGCCAGATACGGTTAAGCGTCGCATCAACATTTTTCATTAACAACAACGCTATTGCTGCTAAAAAGCTCACCCCTACCGCTGTCATCTGGTTAGCGTTACCTGCAAATGAACTCACATGCTCTCTTATTGCATCTGAAGACGCTGGCACAAAATTAGTGAACAAAAAGTTTTCAATCGCAACTCGCGTATCTTCAAAACCAGGGAAAGCTGAAAATATTGCCACTGCAACCGCAATTAAAGGCACTAATGAGAGTAATGTTACATACGCTAAATAGCCCGCATTAACTGTGATTTGGTCATCAATACAGCGGTTTAAATACTGCATCCACCAGCCCGGCTGCTGACGCAGAAATGAGCCTGCTTGATGCTTATAATGTGCTACCCTGTCGTTCATAAGTTAACTTTTTGCAAAATAGTTTTGATTATCATAGCAATCCACCACATAATTTAAAAACTAAACGGGAATTAAAAGGGATCTCAATGAAAAAACTTTCAGTACTCAGCGCACCCTTACTTGCGTTAACAATGACCTTAACAGGTTGCCAATCTGCTTATTATTCTGCCATGGAATCTGTAGGTGTACACAAACGCGACATTTTGGTTGACCGCGTTGAAGAAACTAAGGACTCTCAGGAAGAGTCTCAAGAAGAATTTCAATCGGCTTTAGATCGTTTATCTACCCTCATTAACTTTGATGGCGGCGACCTAAAAGAAGCCTACGACCAACTTAATAGTGATTACGAGTCAAGCCTCTCAGCTGCCAATGACGTAACCACTAATATAAATAAAGTTGAGGACGTAGCAGAGGCATTGTTCGACGAATGGGCCGATGAATTAGAGCAATACACAAACGCCTCATTAAAACGCCAAAGCAATAAGCAACTTAATTCAACCAAGCGCGATTTTGAAAAGTTATTACGCTCAATGCGTAACGCCGAAAGCAAAATGGAACCTGTATTATCATCACTACGAGATAATGTTTTATACTTAAAACATAATCTTAATGCGCAAGCTGTAACAGCAATTCAAGGTGAATTTACTAGCCTCAAACGCGACATAAAAGTGTTAATGGATGACATGAATAAGTCTATCGCTGATTCTAATAAGTTCATTGAGCAAATGAATAAAGCGGGATAAACCAGAGTTCAGGTTATTTAAAAACCGCGAGTTGGTGAGTTAAAAAGTATTAAGCCTGCAATTTTGCAGGCTTTTTTGTTATTTTTTGTTACTTTTTTAATATTTTTTAATCAGCTGTTTTTGGTACACTTTAAGCAATTACAATAATAAACTCAGTTACCAATGAAAATACGTACCTTTAGTCTGATCATCGTTTCGAGCATACTAGCAGCGTGTAGTGCTGCGAATCATGTGCAGATCATTGCTGGCCCAGATACGATTGTACCTCTTCATAAAGATGGTGAACGAGCTGGCCGCTATCATAACCTTTACCCCGGCAAAAAAACTTACCCTGTTAGCTGTAAAAGTGACTGCTACCCAAAAAACACTCGCTTAGTATGTGAAACAGAGGCTGAAAACTGTCAGTACCAAGGCGAGCGAATAAATCCTAAACTCAAAACTGGTTTCGTTGTTCGTTGGCTCGGGCATGCTGGGTTTATGATAAAAACCCCCAATGGGCAACAAGTGGTATTTGATCCAGTTAAAGATCAATTTGATTCTCCTGTTGATTTAGCCTTTAGACTCGCCTCTGGGTTTTACCGTAAACCTGGCGATTGGCTTACAAAAAGCGAAATAAATAACTTAGACGCTGTGATGTATTCACATATTCATTATGATCATTTTAATAAAGCAGATATAGAAGAAATCGGCAATTCACCTCGCTATCTAACACCACTCGGTATGGCAGATAACTTCCCCACGGGTGGCTTTAATATTAGCGAAATGGCTTGGTATGCAAAAACCAAGATCGATGATTTAACCATTCATGCATTGCCTGCACACCATTTTAGTAGTCGTGTTTTAGTGCCGTTTATCTACGAAGATAACGATAAAGATCTATGGAGTAGCTGGCTACTTGAACAAAATGGTAAAACACTGTTTTTTGCCGGTGATACAGGTTATTCACAGCATTTTAGCGATATTGAGCAAAAATATGGTGAAATTGATATTTGTTTAATACCCATAGCCTCTTATTACCATGAAGAAAATGGCGACTGGTATCGTTACGTTCATACCACACCAGAGGATGCGCTAAGTGCAGCACAAGACCTTAACTGTAAGGTCATGATCCCATGGGGGTATGGAAATTCTAGTTGGAAAATGGGCGATCACAGCAGCCACTCAGCACTGCTGCGCTTATTACACATGTACAACAAAATGGAGTCGCCAACTCCTCTGTATATTTTAAATGAAGGAGAAAGCGTCGCTTTATAAAGCGACGTTTGGATACATATTATCGGGGTCTTCAGTACTGCATTCATTACCACCAAGTGAACGATTGATTGGCCCCAATAGCATCTGTAAGAACCCATTAATCACATTCATTTCTTGGTTTGTATCTGTCCTATCCATAGCAAGGTTTTGCGCTTGTCGTTGCTGGCTTTGTGCGCCGCCAACAACAAAATCACAACCCGAGCTCATCATTTGTGAAGAAGTACAACCTGATAACAACACAACCATAACTAAGGGTAACGCTTTAGCCACAATAATTCCTTGAATGTGTATTAGTTTAAGCACCCCGTTATTTTACCTGTTTTAAACACTAAAAAATGTAAAAATCTGTTCTTATCGTATGCTGATAACTACAGATGTTATTTAGCAGTCGTCCCTTTTTACTTGTTGTTTTCAAACTATGTTTCAGACAATATTACTAAAAATATATATTTGAGAATAACATGAAAAAATCAGCATTGATTTCAAGCTTATTAGTATGTAATGCAGCTTTCGCTATTGATGTAGAACACACATCTACGCCAATTACTATTGATGGTGTTGCTGAAAGCGCCTGGGACAAAGCCACTTGGCAAACCATGCCATACCTTATGGATGGTATTCTCCCTGATTCAAGCAAGGACTTTAAAGGTCGCTACAAATTACTGTGGGATGAGGGTTATCTGTACTTGCAAGCTGATATTGCTGATGATGTACTAATTGATACACACCCAGATCCAACGGTAAAATATTGGGATGATGATGCCCTCGAAATTTTTATTGACAGTGACGCATCTGGCGGTAAACATCAATTTAACCATACAGCATTTGCCTATCATATTGGCCTTGATAACCAAGCCGCCGATTTCGGGCCAGATAAAAAGCCTCACTTATACACAGACCACTTAGTCAGTCGCTGGCAGCGTAATACGAACGCCCCCTACAATATCACTTGGGAAGTAGCAATAAAGCTCTACCCAAATGATTACCAAGAAGGCACGCAAAACACCCCGCTTAAATTAACGCCAAAGCAAGTCGTCGGCTTTATGCTCGCCTACTGCGATAACGACGGCAGTAAAGTGCGTGAGCACTTTATGGGCTCACACGACGTACAGCCTGTTAACGGCAGTCGTAACCTTGGCTATATAGATGCTGATGTGTTTGGCAAAATCACTTTGCTACTGAAAAAGTGATGTAAGTTAGTATGTAGGTTAGAAGCGCAGCGAAACCCAAAAAATAGGGGTTTTACATTATCAGTTGTTTTAGCTCTTACTCTTTTAGAGCTCAATACTAAAAACTGAAAACTTCTCTTACTTTAAAAACAAAAAAGCCGCTGTATCTTTCAATACAGCGGCTTTTAAAATCATTATTCTAAATTAATAGATTATGACTTAGGAGCACGACCCGCACGTTTACGCTCACTTTCAGTTAAGTGACGCTTACGGATACGAATGTTCTCAGGTGTAACTTCAACTAGCTCATCATCATCGATAAACTCAAGCGCTTGCTCAAGTGTATAATCTAGAGGTGGAACAAGAGATTGTGCTTCATCTGTACCAGATGCACGAACGTTTGTAAGTTGCTTACCTTTAAGTGCGTTAACTGTAAGGTCGTTATCACGGCTATGAATACCGATAACCATACCTTCATAAACTTCAACACCGTGACCGATAAATAGACGGCCGCGCTCTTGTAAGTTAAATAACGCGTTAGTAAGTGCTTTACCTGTTGCGTTAGCAATCATTACGCCGTTCTTACGAACACCTAGCTCGCCACCTTTGTGCGGACCGTAGTGATCGAACGTATGGTAAAGTAAACCAGAACCTGATGTTAGTGTCATGAACTCAGTTTGGAAACCGATTAAGCCACGGCTTGGGATCATAAAGTCCATACGCATACGGCCTTTACCATCTGGTGCCATGTCAGTTAGCTCACCTTTACGAAGACCAATTTGCTCCATGATAGAACCTTGATGCTCTTCTTCACAGTCAATTGTTAGTGTTTCATACGGTTCTTCTAACACACCATCAACAGTACGTAAGATTACTTCTGGACGAGATACAGCAAGCTCATAACCTTCACGACGCATGTTCTCGATTAAGATACCAAGGTGTAATTCACCACGACCCGATACACGGAAGCTATCTGGGTTATCTGTATCAGCAACACGAAGTGCTACGTTGTGTACTAATTCTTTGTCTAAACGCTCACGAATATTACGTGATGTTACAAACTTACCTTCTTTACCACAGAACGGAGAGTTATTTACAGAGAACGTCATCGTTACTGTTGGCTCATCAACACTTAGTGGTGGTAATGCTTCAACATTGTTAGGGCAGCAAATCGTATCTGAAATCTTAAGCTCGCCAAGACCAGTAACTGTTACGATGTTACCAGCGAACGCTTTATCCGTTTCAATACGCTCAAGGCCTAGGTAGCTTTGTACTGAACCAATCTTACCGTTACGAGTCGTGCCGTCAGCACTGATAACTGTAACTTGTTGGTTAGGCGCAACAGAACCACGTTTGATACGGCCGATACCGATTACACCTTTATACGAGTTGTAATCAAGCTGAGAGATTTGCATTTGGAAGTCACCTTCAGGATCTGCATCCGGTGGTGATACTTCGTCAACGATCATCTTAAACATAGGTTCCATGTTGTCTGATGGCTCGTCTAAATCTAGTGTTGCCCAGCCATTGATAGCTGATGCATAGATTACTTTAAAGTCTAACTGTTCGTCAGTTGCGCCAAGGTTGTCGAATAAATCAAAGATTTGATCCATAACCCAATCTGGGCGAGCGCCTGGCTTATCAATTTTGTTGATAACAACGATTGGCTTTAAGCCTTGCGCAAATGCTTTTTGCGTTACGAAACGCGTTTGTGGCATTGGACCTTCTTGAGCATCAACAAGTAATAATACTGAGTCAGCCATCGAAAGTACGCGTTCAACTTCACCGCCAAAGTCGGCGTGTCCCGGGGTATCTACGATATTGATATGGTAGTCATTCCAAGAGATGGCCGTGTTTTTAGCCAAAATGGTAATACCACGTTCTTTCTCAATGTCGTTTGAGTCCATCACGCGCTCTTCGTTACCGCCGCGTGTTTCTAATGTACCTGATTGCTCAAGTAGTTTGTCAACTAAGGTTGTTTTACCATGGTCAACGTGCGCGATAATCGCTATATTTCTTAACTGTTCGATGCTCATATATTTACTCAGAGAAGTTTATTCTCATTGATCCTGCAAGATCTACGCACTCATCTGCGTTTTCACCAGATGTCCCAGCATAGGATTTAAAAGGGCGCATATTATCCCTCATTAATGACATGGATGAAAGTTTATCCAATATAAATTTCAAAACTTTCTCAATACTTTTACTAAGTATCTGTTTTATATATGACAAATATATGAATTAAATTTCAATTATTTAGTTCAATTCGGTCATTTTGACTATTTTTAGGATATTTTTGGAAGTCTTTAGCATTTAGGTTATGCTAATTTCAAAGTGATTAAATTGTCAGCAAACACGCGTTGTAAACATTGCACCAAAAAGTAACATTTACGCACCAAGTTGGTGCTTTTGTTAATTGGTATTTCAAGTGCTTTTATTTTTCCGCACTATAAACAATCGGTTATAAAACTGGCACAAAATCAGCTTACTTAAACTCAAAAGCAGTTATGCAGCAATAATAAAACCCAACAGTTGGAGGACACATGTCACAATCGGTTTTAGATTTTATTAAAGAAAATGACGTTAAGTTCATTGATTTACGCTTTACAGATACTAAAGGTAAAGAGCAACACGTTTCTATTCCTCATCACCAAGTTGATGAAGACTTCTTTGAAGACGGTAAAATGTTCGACGGTTCTTCAATCGCAGGTTGGAAAGGCATCAATGAATCAGACATGGTATTAATGCCAGTTGCTGAATCAGTAAAGCTTGACCCATTCACAGAAGAAGCAACATTAATCGTTCGTTGTGACGTTGTAGAGCCATCTACATTACAAGGTTATGAGCGCGACCCGCGTTCTGTTGCAAAACGCGCAGAAGAATACATGCGCTCTACAGGTATCGCTGATACTGTGCTTTTCGGCCCAGAGCCAGAGTTCTTCCTATTTGATGACGTTAAATATAAAACTGACATGTCAGGCTCAATGTATAAAATTGATGCTGAAGAAGCTGCATGGAACTCTGATAAAGATTACGAAGGCGGTAACTCTGGCCATCGTCCAGGTGTTAAAGGCGGTTACTTCCCATGTTCACCAGTTGATTCTTCACAAGATTGGCGTTCAGCTACTTGTTTAGTGCTTGAAGAGCTTGGTCAAGTTGTTGAAGCGCATCACCACGAAGTTGCAACAGCTGGTCAAAACGAAATCGCTACTCGCTTTAACACAATGGTATTAAAAGCTGATGAAATCCAAGAAATGAAATATGTTATTCACAACATGGCTCATTTATATGGAAAAACAGCGACATTTATGCCTAAGCCTATCGTTGGCGACAACGGTTCAGGCATGCACTGTCACCAATCTTTAGCTAAAGACGGCGTTAACTTATTCGCTGGCGACAAGTACGGCGGTCTTTCTGAAGACGCACTTTACTACATCGGTGGTATCATCAAACACGCTAAAGCAATTAACGCTTTTGCTAACGCCTCTACTAACTCGTACAAGCGTTTAGTACCAGGCTTTGAAGCACCAGTAATGCTTGCATACTCTGCACGTAACCGTTCAGCTTCAATCCGTATCCCAGTGGTACCTTCAGAAAAAGGTCGTCGTATCGAAGTGCGCTTCCCAGATCCTACTGCTAACCCTTACCTTGCATTTGCTTCAATGCTTATGGCTGGTCTTGACGGTATCAAAAACAAGATTCACCCTGGCGATGCAATGGATAAAGATTTATACGACTTACCTGCAGAAGAAGCAGCTGAAATTCCACAAGTTGCAGCTTCATTAGACGAAGCACTTGCAGCACTAAGTGCTGACCGTGAGTTCTTAACGCAAGGTGGCGTATTCACTGATGACTTAATCGATGCTTACATCAACCTTAAGTCTCAAGAAGTTGAAAAGCTTAACATGACAACTCACCCAGTTGAGTTTGAAATGTACTACAGCGTTTAATTCGCTGTAGATAGAATTGTCTAGATTATAGACAAGTCTTAATGTGTGTTCTCAAGGCCCGCTTGTCGGGCTTTTTTTATGGCAAAACGGTTTTTTTTCCACTAAAGTTTAAGCAGTTTTTTGAAATGCAAGGCTGGCCGAAAAGTGAAAATTACAATTCTTGGTTTATTGATAATCATTTTATTCAGTTTTTACAGTCAAGCTGGTGATAAGAAGATTTATTCATGGAAAGATAAAAATGGCGTACTCGTTTTTTCAGACACGCCCAGGCCTGGGGCAGTAGAAGTCAAACTAACGAGTCAAGTACTCTCCATGCCAACAACGGATACCAGCATTTTAAATGAAACTAAACCGACTGCAATAAAGCCTTTTAAAATAGAAATAGCGTCGCCTGAAAATGAACAAACTATCAGAGAAAATACCGGTTCGGTATACGTAAATAGTCGCGTAACCCCTCGCTTTGAAAGTGACTTTAAAGTTCAATTATTCGTTGATGGGATCGCACATGCTCAACCAAGTGCAACTAATACGTTTGCGCTTAGAAATGTTGACCGTGGTGAACATTCTTTACAAGTTAAGCTATTTGACCCAACAGGTAAACTTATCGCAGTAAGCCCAAGCCATGTATTTTTTATGCATAGACAATCTGCATTATAAATATGAAGCAGTCCATTTGGTTGCGACTGTAAATAAATAAAGTATGCTAAGCTGCGGTTATCATCAACGCACTAAAATGGTGCAACATGCCCGATAATAAAAAATTTGACCCTGAGTTACTTGCCAGTATTTGGAAAAACCTAACCACCGCGGTTATTTTGGTAGATAAAGATTTTACCCTTGTTTATGTAAACGACAGCGCCAGTGAGTTATTAGGACTCAGCCCTAAACGGATGCTCAACCAACCGTTCGATAGCTTATTTAACTACCACTCTGTAGACCTTAAACGTATAGCTCACTACTCACTTATCGACGGGGTGGATTGCCACCAGCACAGAGCAGACGTGGTTTTCGTAGATTCTCGCCACGCAAAGTTAGCCATCAGTGCACGCCGTGTAAAGCTTGATGATGCGTTTTATATTTTATTTGAATGTCGTCAAACCGATGATGAAATTCGCCATGACCAAGCCTCCAATCAGATGCACCAATACCAAGCCGCACGTAACTTAATACGGGGCCTTGCTCATGAAATAAAAAATCCCCTTGGTGGAATACGCGGAGCGGCGCAATTATTGCAGTATGAGGTTGATCAGCAAGAGCGAGACCAATGTGCTGAACTTATAATTGAACAAGCCGATCGCCTGCGTGAGCTCGTTGATAAACTGTTAGGACCGAATCAGTTACTAAAAAAGACACACGGTAACATTCACCAAACGTTAGAGTCGGTTGTTAAATTGAGTACACTTGATAGTAATAACAATATTAGCCTAGAAAAAGATTACGACCCGAGCATTCCCGACGTGTATATAGATCAAGGGAAAATTCAACAGGTGGTATTAAATATTGTTCGCAACGCTCAGCAAGCACTTGTTGATGGGGGTGTGATTAAGCTAAAAACACGCATTAACCATCAACAGCGCAGGCCCGGAAAGGCGCCTAAAAAAGCACTGCTGATCCAAATATCAGACAACGGACCAGGAATAGATAGCAGTATTAGAGAGACTCTTTTCTATCCGATGATCACCAACAAAGAAGGGGGATCCGGATTAGGGCTTTCAATAGCGCAAACTCTTATAGACCAACATAACGGCTATATCGAATGCGATAGCTGGCCTGGTCACACAGAATTTAATATATATCTGCCTTTTGTGGATTAATCGGTTGGAGTCGCCATGAAAACAGTTTGGCTTGTTGATGATGATGCGTCTATTCGCTTCGTTTTAGAAAAGGCGCTTTCGCGCGCAGGATTTAATACTGAAAGTTTTGCTAATGCACAAGATGTATTAACAGCACTTAAATTTAGCCAACCAACCGTGCTTGTCTCTGACGTACGTATGCCTGGCATGGATGGCATGGCATTACTGGAGTTAATCGCAGAACAAAATCCTGGATTACCGGTAATCATCATGACTGCCCACTCAGATTTAGACTCCGCGGTCAATGCATTCCAAAAAGGTGCTTTTGAATATCTCGCAAAACCATTTGATTTAAATGAAGCGGTCGCTTTGGTCGAGAGTGCTTGCCGTGCAAACTCAGCAAAGAAAACTAAGCGTAAAGCTGCGCCTCCAAAAAGTGCTCACATTATTGGTGAAGCGCCTGCTATGCAAGAGGTATTTCGAGCGATTGGTAAGCTGTCAGCATCGAGTATGAGCGTACTCATTAATGGTGAGTCAGGCACAGGTAAAGAGCTCGTTGCAAGTGCCTTACATAACCACAGCCCGCGTAAAGAAAATCAATTTATTGCTCTAAATATGGCGGCAATTCCAAAAGAGTTAGTTGAATCTGAGCTCTTTGGCCACGAAAAGGGCGCATTTACCGGCGCCGATACAGTGCGCAAAGGTCGCTTTGAACAAGCTAATGGCGGCACTTTATTTTTGGATGAAATTGGTGACATGCCCCTTGATGTGCAAACACGTTTACTGCGTGTGCTTGCTGATGGCGAGTTTTACCGCGTAGGTGGTCATCAAAGTATTAAAGTTGATGTACGTATTATTGCTGCAACACACCAAAACCTTGAAGATCTTGTTAAGCAAGGTAAATTCAGGGATGATTTATTCCATCGTTTAAACGTAGTGAGGTTACGCTTACCAGCCTTGCGTGAACGCACCGAAGATATAGAGCGTTTAGCGCAACACTTTTTACATAAAAGTGCAAAAGACCTACAAGTAGAAAGTAAAATACTCAGCCCTAAAGCTACTGATTTACTGCGTCTATTCAATTGGCCAGGTAATGTTCGCCAACTTGAAAACACCTGTCGCTGGTTAACTGTTATGGCGCCTGGTGAGCTGGTAAGTGAACAAGATTTACCGCCTGAAATACTCGAAGCTGAAGCCACTCAACAAGAAGGCGACTGGCTTGACTCTTTCCAGCAATGGCTCAATCAAGAGTTAAAGCAAGGCAAAGAGAATATCTGGCCGAATATTCAAGCGCAATTAGAAACTCGTTTAATAAAAACAGCATTAGCTAACTGTGCAGGGCATAAGCAAGAAGCGGCGGTTAAAATTGGCTGGGGCCGCAATACATTGACCCGTAAGTTAAAAGAGCGCAATATCAGTTGATAGCAAGTAACAGCAATGACCTATTTCTATGAAGTTAATTGAACATATTCCATTAATAAGGCAAATGGAGATCATCAACAGGCTAAACTTTTTTAAAGAGTTTACCTTAGACGAACGACAAATATTGCTTGAATCATTTAGCCACTTATATTTAGTGCAACAAAATCGTTTTGTGTTTAAGCAGTTTGATAACGATAAACAGCTCTATATTATATTGAGCGGCAAAATTGTTATTTTTAGGCATAGCCACTTGCTCGACTTAGGCACAATTGAGCCCGGTGAATTTATAGGTGAAGGTGCGTTTATTAATAACCGTGCTAGAAGCACCAGCGCCCGTGCAATGTGCGATACTATTGTATTAGCTGTCACCCCAGAAGCGTTAACACGATTACCCAATGTTATTCGCGAAAAAATTAAAGACCGTATAATTGAAGGAATGAGCGAGCGCATTGCAAAGCTTAGTGAGCATATTGAAAACCATGGTTAGATCTGCATTAATCCATATAAACGACTTGTAATGAGCAATTTAGCCAGCTGGGCTTATTAACATAAGCCGTTATAGTGTATGTGTCTGATGGCTTGACGCCAAAAGGTGTATTGATCAATGGCTGAGTGTGGTTGTATGCTTGCGAATAATTACGGTAGTAAATAACTAAGTAACCATATAAATACTCCCATTTTAATGTCACTTTTGCCCCGCTGGTTAAAGTGAACTCAGCATGTTGACCAGTGAAACTCACCGCTAAATCATTATACTCATCCTTTTCACACTCAGTGGTGCGTAGGTTTCTCGGCATAGTAAACGCTTCATCCGGATCGCTATTTTTTAAATAAAAACCAATATTACCATCACCATAAAAGTGATTTGCACGTGTTGTATAACTTACTTCTGGTTGGTACCCCAACTCTTGCATAATAACCGTTAATTGCTGCGCCTGCGCGCGGAGGATTTTATCACTTGCTAGCATCAATGTAGCTGCGCCAAATTCTCTCGGCACACCAATATCAACATACTCATAAGGTAATGATTGTGCTTTTAACGCCGCATCAAGCTGCTTTCGCTGTTCATCCTGAAGGTTTTCACTAAAGATATAAACGGTGGGTTGTTGGCATGCTGCCAAAAGTACGAGAAAGATGAATGTTAAAAGTCCGTTTTTCATGGTTGCCCCTATTGATTACACTTGTAGTCTATTGGAGGCAGCCATTAAATGCAACTTAATTGATTTGGCTGTTTAACCACGCATCAACACTTTGGCGGGTATACAACACATCTTTGAACAAACGATGGCGCTCAAATTTAAGTAAGCGCTCTTTGTTGTTGTCACCACTGACAAGCTGACTGTGATTATCGTTAAACTTAGAAATCACTGAAAACCCTTTTTTAATATTTGGTGAGCGCTGCTTAACTGTTTTTGTAAGGTGGGTTCTGACATCATCGGCTGTTAACATATCTGAGTTATTCAACCCCATTAACTCTTTTCTCATTGCTAATCTTACGCCCATTTTCTACTCCATAATCAGTGTAATAACATTTACACTTTGGTTGCTGCTATCTAGCGGATATAAATTTGAAACATGTATTGGCAAATAACAGGCCAGATTTGAAAGCTGGAGCTTAACGCTAAAATGCTACAGTTTTTTTAAATACGTGAGAAAGACTAGAAAAGTTTTAAATTCCAGATAAGAGTTTTAAATTGCCAATTAAGCGATAGTGCAAAACTCGCTCTAAGCCTTTATAATAAAGACTATGCCCTACCTCACTGAGATCAAACATGAACGACGAATACATTGAAATTGAATTAGAAGAAGAACCCATTGAACTATGCAAACTACTCAAAGTTCTTGATTTAGTAGAAGGTGGTGGCCAAGCAAAAAATTTAATTACTGAAGGTTATGTTGGCGTTAACCATGAAATATGTACAATAAAACGGAAAAAATTATACAGTGGTGATGTACTTGAGTTTGATGGTGAATGGTTTCAATTAACCTTGAGTGAAGACGCAACCCCCGCGCAAAGACCAACAGAAAGCTCACAATCTGAAACTGCTAAAGCACCTGAGCAAGCAGCAACGCCAGCTAAAAGTAAACGTAAACGCACGAAAAAGCCAAAAGTGGACGAAAAAACGGGTCGTCGCCCTATTTCATTTGGTTAAATTAAAAAGTACTTGTCAATTAAGCAATAGCTGTCTTTAATTACTCTTTTATAATAACAATTAAAAAAGGGTATTATGACAACTCACACTTTACCAACTTGGCTAAAAAGCACTGCATGGGCGGCACTTGTTTGGAACTTACTTGGGGTTATAGCCTTTGTGATGCAAATGCTAATGACTCCTGAAATGATCAGTAAACTCCCGGTAGAACAACAAGCTGCCTATTCAAACATTCCATTATGGTCAACACTTGCTTTTGCTATTGCGGTGTTTGGCGGAACGTTAGGCTGTATATTACTGCTGTGTAAAAAAGCCTTAGCTCGCAGCGTATTTGCACTTTCTACATTAGCGATTTTTGTACAACAGTTTTATAATTTTGTCGTTATAAATAGTTTAGAACTTATGGGTGCTAGCGCTGTATTTATGCCAATACTTGTAATTATTATCGCTCTTTTACTATTAGCTATTAGCCACAAAGCAATACATAAAGGCTGGCTAAAATAACACCAAGAAGGCGCTTGCCTTAGAATACCCAAACCACCTAAAAATGCAGAATTCCAACGATGCGCGCATCTTGAGGTGGCTTGGATATAACCCCCTTGAAAAATAAAAGCCTACCACCACACTTAGCACATGCGATGTATAAAAATGCAACAATCCAATTTTGGTATACACTTTGCACTATATATTTTGCAATAAATTGACTAGTAAAAGTTTAGCTATTAAACGCTAAAGTTATATTTAAGGATATTCACAATACCAACGCATTCAGCACCGGTAACACAAAGGGGCATATAATGAGCAATAGTTTTGACACCCAAAAACAACTCACAATTAACGGCGAGCAATTTCACATTCATTCATTACAGGGGCTCGGTGATAAAGCCAAAAGACTACCTTTTTCACTCAAGGTACTACTTGAAAATTTGTTACGTAATGAAGATGGCATCAACATAAAAAAACAAGACATTGAAGCCTTATTAGATTGGGATCCACAAGCTAAACCAAGCGCAGAAGTTGCTTTCACACCTGCGCGCGTTGTTATGCAAGACTTTACAGGCGTGCCTGCCATTGTTGATTTAGCAGCCATGCGTGATGCCATGGAAAAGCTCGGTGGCGACCCTGCCAAAATAAACCCACTATCTCCTGCAGAACTTGTTATTGATCATTCCGTGCAAGTTGATGGTTATGGCGATGACGGCGCGTTTGATTTAAATGCCAAACTTGAGTATGAACGCAATAAAGAGCGTTATGAGTTTTTACGTTGGGGTCAAACTGCTTTCGATAACCTAAAAGTGGTGCCACCCGCAACCGGTATTGTTCACCAAGTTAATCTAGAATACCTCGCCCGTGTGGTATTTAATGAAGAGCGCAATGGCCAAAAGTTTGCTTACCCCGACACACTCGTTGGGACTGACTCTCATACAACAATGATCAACGGTTTGGGTGTACTTGGTTGGGGCGTAGGGGGCATAGAAGCTGAAGCCGCAATGTTAGGACAACCTATCAGCTTACTTATTCCACAAGTAGTGGGCATGAAACTCAATGGCCGTCTTCCTGAGGGAACGACCGCTACAGATTTAGTGCTGACTGTAACAGAGATGCTTAGAAAGCATGGCGTGGTTGGCAAATTTGTTGAATTTTATGGCGATGGCCTCGCCGACCTACCATTAGCCGATCGCGCAACGATCGCTAACATGGCTCCTGAATATGGTGCTACCTGCGGTATTTTCCCGATTGATGATGAAACAATTAACTATTTACGCCTAACTAACCGCGATGAAACACAATTAAAACTAATCGAAGATTACGCCAAGCACCAGGGTTTATGGCGTAATGCCGGCGATGAAGCTCATTACACCGACAAGCTCGAATTAAAACTTGATGACATAGTACCCAGCTTAGCAGGTCCTAAACGTCCACAAGATAGAATTCCCCTAGATCAAGCTGGTGATGTTATTACTCAGCATTTAAGAGGCTTTCAAGATGATCGTATCGCAAACCGCGATAAAAGCGACGAAGAGCAATCTCGTATTGAAAGTGAAGGCCCTACGACCAATCCTGATGAACCAGTAGATGAAGCTCAATTTATGGGCGCAGCTAAAGTGAAATTTAAAGGCCAAGAGTTTGAGCTCAACGATGGCGCATGTGTTATTGCCGCTATCACCAGCTGTACTAACACATCAAACCCAAGCGTAATTTTAGCCGCAGGTTTGGTTGCCAAAAAAGCCCGTCAACTCGGTATAGATGTTAAACCTTGGGTTAAAACCTCTTTAGCTCCTGGGTCACAAGTTGTCACTGATTACCTAAAAAATGCTGAGTTAATGGATGACTTAGAGGCCCTTGGTTTCAACCTTGTGGGTTACGGCTGTACTACCTGCATTGGTAACTCTGGACCACTTGCTGATGAAATATCTGATGCAATTCAAAAACACAAGTTAGTTGTAAGCTCTATCCTATCGGGTAACCGTAATTTCGAAGGGCGTATTCATCAAGATGTAAAAATGAACTTCCTCGCATCACCACCTCTGGTTGTGGCATATGCAATTGCTGGACGAACTGATATTGATGTATACAACGAGCCATTAGCAAAAGATGCAAATGGTAATGACATTTACTTGAAAAACATTTGGCCCAGCGTAAATGAAGTCAATGAACTGGTACAAAAAACAGTGACTAAAGAGATGTTCGCCTCTAGCTATGGCAATGTATATAAAGGTGATGAGCGTTGGCAACAAATCAAAATACCTGATGGTAAACTGTATGACTGGAATGATGCATCTACATACATTAAGAAAGCCCCTTTCTTCGAGGGCATGGAAGTTGAGCCCCCAGGCATCCCAACTATTAGTGGAGCACGTTGCTTAGCAAAACTAGGTGACTCTGTCACAACCGATCACATATCGCCAGCAGGTGCAATTAAAGCCAGTGCTCCGGCGGGTGAATACCTGCAACAACATGGTGTTGAAAAAGGCCAATTTAACTCTTATGGCTCACGTCGTGGTAATCATGAAGTGATGATGCGCGGCACCTTTGCCAACGTAAGATTAAAAAACCTGCTTGCCCCAGGCACTGAAGGAGGTGTCACACGTACTCAGCCTGAAGACGAGTTAGCAAGTATTTATGATGCTGCGATGAGTTATCAACAGCAAGGCACGCCATTAGTTGTGCTTGCAGGTGCTGAATATGGCACAGGCTCATCACGAGACTGGGCTGCAAAAGGCTCCCTATTGTTAGGAGTTAAAGCTGTTATCGCGCAAAGCTATGAACGCATTCATCGTTCTAATTTAATTGGTATGGGCGTACTTCCATTGCAATTTAAAGAAGGTGAAAGCCATGAATCTTTAGGACTCACGGGCCAAGAAACATTTGATATTGAAGGCCTGTTTGATAAAACAAACGAAGTCAGTGTGATAGCCACTAACAGTGAGGAGAAACAAGTGAGCTTTAGTGCTGATGTGCGTATTGATACACCTAAGGAATGGGACTACTACAAACATGGAGGCATCCTTCAATACGTTTTAAGAAACATGCTTGAGCAATAATACTGCCTAGAGGCTGCGCTACTTACTACTGCGCAGCCTCAATAGTTGCTTATTTGATTCAGAACAAGTTGAACTAAGGATTTTTGGCTACACTGAAGGTATTAGTAATCAACAAAGCGTACTGATGCCTCCTCTAATAATCATCAAAATACTCAGATTAAGCATAATATTGGGCTTAAGTCTTATTATATTAGGTCACTATCTTTTGGTTTCTGACTATTTTGATGCTATTACTAGTATTAATAAGATTGTTATTAGTGCATCGTGTATTGCGTTCGGTGTTTTATTTTCATTGCCAACCAAGATTTGTTTAACATTGATCCTTATGAATTTAGAAGATAAGCACAATAAATCGGCCAGCATTCATGCTAATACAAAGAATACGTAGGTCTTTTTTACATCAACTCTTTTTATACAGCACAATGTTCTATGCTTTGTGTTCAGAGGCGCTTGCACAGCAAAAATTAACAATCGCATCAGGTAACTTTGCCCCTTACTTTCAAGAGGACGACGTTACTGGTGATGGTTATTTCGATCTAATCCTACTGAAAGTTCTTAACAAAGAAGGCTACAACAATATCAATTTAGTCTCGTTAAACAACGATGCTATTAAACGTTATTTTATAAATGGCGTCGCTGATGTTGCAATTAATTACACAGCAATGCCACCTTCGAATAGTTACACATCTAAATATAGAGTGAAGTTTTTAAATAGAGTAATCATGCACACCGACCAATGGTCGAACGATATAAAAAAATTACATGACTTAAATGGCTTTACTCTAGCTAGTTTTACTGGGGCATCAAACTTGTTTGGCAATGAGTTTAAAAAATTTACCCAGTCAGATTCAGTTAAATATTTTGAAACTGCCAATCAGCAAGCGCTCAATAAGCTACTGCATAAGAACAAAATTGATGTGAGAATTGGCGATTACTTAATGTTTTATAGGCATACAGCTTATGTATCTGGCTTAAACCCAAATGATTACGTCTCGCTTGATTTATTGGATTACCAAGGGTCGTTTATTGTGTTTCACGATAAAAAATTAAGAGATCGGTTTGATCATAAGCTAGGTCAACTCATTCAATCCGGTGAAATAAATACAATCACCCAAGAGTGGCTCAAGTTCTATAACTTACCTTCAGCCATTGAGCATACTTTCTTTCCTAGCATTGCTGATCGTTAAAAGGGTATGAGTTAGAGTATAAACTTAGATAATTAGCACTATTAAACAAAAGTATATGTTCAGTTTGCTTTTTCAAGTTGCTCAGTCCGCTCTGCCAACTTTTTCTTTACTTGCTGCGCATCATCAAACAATTTTTTGATAACAACAGGGTTATACGCATTTGCGGGGTTTTGCGTAACAACAAGCTGGCCTGACTTGGCGCTGCCTTTTAAAATAGAGGTGTCTTCGGCTTCAACCACAGTAATATCGTTGGGGTCTAAGAGCATTTTTTCACTTTTACCATTTGGGTTGGGTTGATCTGAATAATGCCACTGCCCATGCTGATCTTGCCATTTATAAATCACGGTAGATGCTGAGAAATCATCATTGGTTTTTTGTATCAAGTCACGATGTGTATTTGCTACTAATTTTACCGCTTCATCCAAGGTATTATTTGATAGAGCTACCGCTTGTGATTTTAGCTTTGTTGATGTGTGTGAAATCTGTTCTAGGCTCAACCAAGATTTTCCATCCGGGCGCTTTAGGTAAAATAAGGTGGTGATGCTGATAAGTAATAGCATGATTAATATGTAGGCAAAATACTTCATTTTCATTCCTTGAAGAGTGTATTTAAAAATAAATAAGCTTATTCATAGCTATTTATTATTCTAGCAAGCTCACCATTAGCTTTCAGCTTTTTTAAAAAATTATTAAAGGAATCTGCACGTACTTTGCCTCGCGGCGTAAATGAAAACTGTAACTGAAGAGGCTCTTCTCCAACACTAAAGTGGCTAGTATTGAGAATATGAAACTTAGGGTATTTTTGGCGATACCAATTAAATACAGCGCGAGACATAATAGTAAAACGTGTATTTTTATGATTATTATAGAGGCTATGCAAAATAGCGAGATCAGAATAAAAGTTCTCTCTACGAATCACCTGATCTGCTAGTAACTGCTCATATTCTGGAAAAACATACCCATAGTTAGCGAGCAACACACCTGCTATCGACTCATTTTGCGAATGAAAAGAGGCCGGATCACCATTTTGACTGACAACAATAATATCCTCTATTGTAGCA
Source organism: Pseudoalteromonas sp. KS88 (assembly GCF_004766475.1). Taxonomy (NCBI): domain Bacteria; kingdom Pseudomonadati; phylum Pseudomonadota; class Gammaproteobacteria; order Alteromonadales; family Pseudoalteromonadaceae; genus Pseudoalteromonas; species Pseudoalteromonas sp. KS88. The sequence goes on along the minus strand of NZ_PYHV01000018.1, from coordinate 17,241 downwards.
ATGCCATCGCTCCAATAGTACTGGCTACTATCAGGCTGCCATGCCTTTGATTCAAGTCGAGCATCAACCTTACTATCACGCACTAATTTAACCGACCGCATTTCAGATGCGATCACTTTTTCAATAATGTAGCCAGTTTCAGCTGAGAATAGAGACAAAATTTTATTTAATATACCCTCATTATCACTGTTAGCGAAATGAAATGGAGGGTAATCATCTTCAGGCAACGCTAAACGAAAAGTATCAGCATGCGCTTGGCTATAAAATAATAATAGTAAAACTAAAGAAACTTGTTTCATAAATGAGTACGCATTAAGTATTACTCATTGAGTATACTTTAGCCATAAATGAAAAAACGCAGCTGAGCTGCGTTTAGGAATATTCAGATAACTATTTAGGATTAAATCCCGTCACCATCTATGTGCAGTCCGCATTCACGGTTTAAGCCAAAGAAGCGCGTTTCCTCTTCTGTCATACCCGGTTCTAATTTACGTGTGGTATGAACATCACCCATCGACACATAACCTTGCTCCCAAAGCGGGTGGTAAGGTAAGTCATGCTTGGTTAAATATTGATACACATCGCGATTAGTCCACTCAATAATTGGGTAAACTTTTACCGTACCGCGGCTAATCTCAACAATTTGCTTATCAGCACGGGTAGATGCTTGGTCACGGCGTAGGCCACTAAACCAAGTACCAGCATCAATCTCTTTTAACGCGCGAGTCATGGGCTCTACTTTATTAAGCTGATTATATTGCTTAATCCCGGCTTCGCCTTGTTCCCACAACTTACCAAACTTAGCTTCTTGCCATGCAGGGCTAAGGGCTGATTTATACACTTTTAAATTAAGTGATAAACGCGCTGTCATTTGCTCAATAAACTGATACGTTTCAGGGAATAAGTAACCTGTATCCGTTAATACCACAGGGATGTCTGGGCGCTGTGTTGTCACTAAGTGCAGCATCACAGCAGCTTGAATACCAAAGCTTGATGATAAAAACTGCGTCTCAGGTAAATTTTCAAGCGCCCAAGCAACACGTTGTTCAGCGTTTAAGTCTTTTAGTAAGCCATTAGCATCTGCAAGCAACGCCGCTTGGCTTTCTCTATCGAGCTGTAATATGTTTTTAAATTCACTCATAGTAAATTCCAAACCTCAGCAAGCTCACTCGCTTGCTTTTTAATTAAGCGTGAAAATCAGTGACTGACACTTTAACTTCAGCAACAATGCCTCTACGAATAACAAAGTCACCAAAACATTCGCCGTCGTTACGCTCACTCGCCCATTGACCAATTAGTTTGTCAAAGGCCTCTAAGTAAACGTCTTCACCGACATTTTCTAAATACAATTTAGGTATACGTGTGCCTTCAAGGTTGCCCCCTAAGTACACGTTATATTTACCTGGGCCCTTACCGACTAATCCCGCTTCGGCTAACATTGCGCGACCACAGCCATTGGGACAACCCACCACTCGCATGATGATACTGTCATCAGGAATACCATGCTTAGCTAGCAGTGCTTCGGTCTTTTCAACTAAGCTTGGTAAGTAACGCTCAGCTTCTGCCATTGCAAGCGGGCAAGTGGGTAGTGCCACACAGGCCATTGAATTTTTGCGTTGCTCAGTGTCTTTATCGTCAATTAAACCGTGGTTACGGGCAATTTCTTCAATCACAGCTTTTTGATCAGCTGGCACACCGGCAATAATTAAATTTTGGTTCGCCGTCATGCGCATATCACCTTGGTGAACTTCGGCAATTTTACGACAACCTGTTTTCAGTGGCTTATCTGGGTAATCGAGTATACGGCCACTTTGAATAAATAACGTTAAGTGGTGTTTGCCATCTATGCCTTCAACCCAACCTATACGATCCCCTCGGTGAGTGAATTCAAATGGGCGGCTAGGAGCAAAGGTAACACCGGCACGTTTTTCTACTTCTGCTTTAAATACATCTGAACCAACACGGTCTAAAGTGTATTTGGTCTTTGCATTTTTACGGTTTGAACGATTACCCCAATCACGTTGTACTGACACAACATGCTCAGCAATTTTTAACGTGTCCTCTAGAGTGATAAAACCAAAGTCGTCCGCTTTACGTGGATACGTAGCAGTATCGCCGTGAGTCATAGCAAGACCACCACCAACTAACACGTTAAAGCCAACTAGCTTGCCATCTTCTGCAATGGCGACAAAGTTTAAGTCGTTTGCATGTACGTCCACTTCATTATTAGGTGGAATAGTTACGGTTGTTTTAAACTTACGCGGTAAGTAATTAGACCCTAAAATTGGCTCTTCAGTGGTTTCTGCTTTTTCGCCATTTAACCAGATCTCTGCATACGCTTTGGTTTTTGGTAACAAATGCTCTGAAATTTTTGCCGCCCACTCATACGCTTCTTGATGAAGCTCAGATTCAACAGGGTTAGTAGTACATAGTACGTTACGGTTCACATCACCTGCGGTTGCAATTGAGTCGATACCTACGCTGTTAAGCATTTGGTGCATGCCTTTAATATTTGGCTTTAATACACCATGAAACTGAAATGTTTGACGCGTTGTTAAACGGATACTGCCGTAGCTGGTTTTCTCATCGGCAAATTTATCAATCGCAAGCCACTGCTCTGGCTTGATAATGCCGCCCGGCATACGCGCACGTAGCATTACATTGTGAAGTGGCTCAAGCTTTTGCTTAGCACGCTCACCACGAATATCACGGTCATCTTGTTGATACATACCGTGGAAACGAATTAACTGAAAGTTATCCGCGGTAAAGCCACCGGTGATCTCGTCTTTTAAATCTTGCTCTATAGTGCCACGTAAAAAGTTACTTTCTCTTTTCAAACGCTCGTTATCAGAAAGCTTTACGTTTTTATCTTGTTCGCTCATGTTTAATCCTAAATTTGTTACAGTGACGGCTGTTAGCGGTGCTTTTGTAAAGTAAGCACTGTGTACTTAGTACACATCTTTCTGATAGCGATTTGCGCTACGTAAGTCTTTTAAATACTGGTCAGACTCTTCAAAGCTCTTACCGGTATTTTCGCTGATGATATCAACCAAAGCATTGTGTACGTCTTTCGCCATGCGGTTTGCATCACCACAAATGTATATGTGCGCCCCCGCTTCTAGCCATGCAAAAACGTCTTTACTGTTTTGGCGAAGCTTATCTTGTACATAGACTTTGTCAGCTTGGTCACGGCTAAATGCCACATCAACTTTGCTCAATAGGCCTGATTTTAAATAACCTTGAATCTCTACTTGATACAAAAAGTCTTGAGTAAAGTGAGGATTACCAAAGAACAACCAGTTTTTACCCGATGCTTCACGCGAATCACGCTCTTGTAAAAATGCGCGGAACGGCGCGATACCCGTACCTGGGCCGACCATGATCACTGGTGTGTCGTCATTGCTAGGTAAACGGAAGTTGTCGTTATGCTCACTAAATACTTTTACTTTGCAGCCTTCTTCAGCACGGTGGGCCAAATAACCTGAACAGCCACCTAAATGCTCACTTCCAAAAGCATCAAACTCAACAAGACCAATCGTTAGATGTACTTCGTCTTCAACCTCAGCTTGGCTTGAAGCGATTGAATATAAACGCGCTTGCAGCTTACGCAGGCAATCTACGAGGGTTTGTGCTTCAATTTTTGCTGGATTTTGGCGTATCACATCAAATATTTGACGAGGCTCAATGTATTCACGCATTGCCGCTTTATCTTCCACCAGCTTTAATAGCTCAGGTGTACCAGTCGCCACTGCGTATTTTTCAACAAAGCCTGGGTAGGATTGAGTCAGCTCTAATTTTTCAATTAATGCATCGCGAATGCTTAGCTCTTCATCGCCAAGTTGAACCTTACTGGCTGCATCAATTTGCGTCAGTTCAAGTACTTCGTCGACCAATACTTCATCATTTAAGAAATACACACCCAGTGAGTCACCAGGAGTATACGTAATATCTGACCCTTCAAGAGAGATTTCAACGTGGCGTACATCTTTAGTTGAATCTCGACCGGTAATTTTTTGTACCAAGCTTAATTCTGCCGCAAAAGGGTTTTGTTTAGTGTATTGGCTAGCAGCTGCTGTTGGTGCGCCAAATGGCATAGAGACTACTTGGCCGCCTGCATCTTGCTGTGCTTTTAAGTCAGGTTCAAAGGCATCTAATGCGCCAGTGATCCAGGTAGCTGCTTCATCATCGTAATCAACATCTAAATCAGCACGCTGATAGATAGTCTCTGCGCCAAGCTTAGTTAAGCGCTCTTCAAAATCTTTGGCTGTTTGGCAGAAAAACTCATAGCTTGAATCACCTAAACCAATGACCGCGATTTTAACGCCATCGAGTTTAGGCGCTTTCTTGGTGGTTAAAAATTCGTGTAGTGTTTCTGCATCTTCTGGTGGCTCACCTTCACCATAAGTAGATACAACAACAGTTAAGAACTTTTCTTTTTTCAACGCCGTTGGTTTGTAATCAGCCATGCTAACCAATTTTACAGCCAAACCACGTGACTCTGCTTGTTCTTTCAGCTTAGTTGCTACACCTTTTGAGTTACCGGTTTGCGAACCATATAAAATAGTTAATGCCGCTGCTTCACCTGCACTCGGTGCTGCGCCCACAGCTCCACCAAGGGCTGCAGTATTTGCATTCGCAGCAAGGTAACCACTCACCCAAGCTTGCTGAATTGGATTAAGCTCAGCTACTAAACCTTGTAGCTTTTGTACTTGCTCTTGCGATAGCGGGCTTGCCGCTGCATTGAGTTGACCTAACAACATGAATTCGTCCCCGTAACCCTAAAAGTTAACTACAAAATGACTACTTTTATAAGTAAATCAGTTTGCCTAAAATTTGTTTCAACTTTAAAGCGTTAATGCCCGCCCCAAAGGTTTCTTTGAGCATGAAGAATAACGGGGTATTGGCGAATAAAAAAAGAATAGAATCTGCTTTGTTATTCCATTTAGTTATGGAATTAGATTATTTCCTTCAAAAACAGATTAAAGAGGAGTTTTGAGTTTTCGCGTCACACTCGCTCATCAGCTTAACTATTAAAACACCTAGCTAATTAATTCATTGAACTTAGGCCATAAACACATGCTTTAGCCGTGCCGATTTAATAGAACGTGTAATTTTAATAGTGGCAGAAGCCAGAATTAATAAAGAGAGAGCGCCTCACGCAGTGACGACAACCTTCGGGTTATGAGTCACCTAATCTTTGCACTTACTGAATTTCAGGCATAAAAAAACACTCACATAGAATGTCGATTCATTATTACATTTTATTTCAGTTGGTTGCGGGAGCCGGAATTTATGAAGAGCGAATCGACGACCTTCGGGTTATGAGTAGCCCAATCTTTGCACTCACTGAATTTCAGGCATAAAAAAACACGCTTTGGGCGTGTCTGTTTAATATTCTAAATTGTAATTTCAGTGGTTGCGGGAGCCGGATTTGAACCGACGACCTTCGGGTTATGAGCCCGACGAGCTACCAGGCTGCTCCATCCCGCGCCTGAAATATGTATACTTATTTAACGTTGCTTACATTACAACGTGGCTGCCAACTCCTTAAAAGAAATTGGTTGCGGGAGCCGGATTTGAACCGACGACCTTCGGGTTATGAGCCCGACGAGCTACCAGGCTGCTCCATCCCGCGCCTGTATATTTTAAGTCTATCGACTACTTAATTTAACCTCTTAAGTTAGAGTTTTACAGCACCAAGTCTAACGAAGAGAATTGGTTGCGGGAGCCGGATTTGAACCGACGACCTTCGGGTTATGAGCCCGACGAGCTACCAGGCTGCTCCATCCCGCGCCTGTAATTTCTTCTTAACAGTTTCGTGTTATTTGCGAGCCTGTTTCGAAGAGAGCGCTATCATATAGTAATAAAATTAGAATGCAAGGCCTAAACCACTTAAAGCTGTTTAACCGAACAAAAAGCAAACAAAGCGCTGATTAAAGCGCTCTTTGGTGCGGACTTATCATTTTCTGGAACTCCCAATCTGGGTGCCCCATTACAATGAAGTCTGGGTTTTCAGTACTCTCTCGCTGATTATACGTAAGTGGGTTAAATTCAGCATCAGTAATACAACCACCCGCCTCTTCAACAATCACTTGTGAAGCACCGGTATCCCACTCACCAGTCGGGCCAATACGTAAAAAGCAATCGGCTTTACCTTCAGCTACAATACAAGCTTTTAGTGAGCATGAGCCCACCGCTACCGTTGTAAATTGGGTATTTAAATACTGACTTACGGCTTCTATTTTTTGGCGACGGCTAACAGCTAACGTTAAATTATCAGGTGTAGCTACACTGATTTTCTCATCAACACCATCAGTGCGTTTAAATGCGCCGTTTTGGTGACTAGCAAAATAGGTAACCCCTTTTGCCGGCCAGAAGATGACACCTAATACAGGTCGGTTATTTTCGATCAGCGCAATGTTTACGGCAAAATCACCACTTTCAAGAATAAACTCGCCAGTACCATCCATTGGGTCTAGTAGCCAATAACGCTGCCAATCTTGCCTATCGGCAAGAGGCGGAATAGGTGTTTCCTCAGACATAATAGGAATATCAGGCGCAAGGGCTTTTAATCCTGCGACTAAAACATCATTGGCGGCTAAGTCAGCTTTTGTGACGGGAGTGTGATCTGACTTTTCCTGCTGACCAATATCATCTTTCTTATAAATCGCCATAATAGCCGCCCCCGCACTTTGTGCAAGCTCAATACATGGCTCTAGTAATTTATTCATTCACCGCTCTCCGAATCAATGCGCTTCATTAATAATAGCAAAGCTGCAACGCTTCGTGCTTCTGTAAAGTCATCTTGTTGTAATAATGACTGCCATTGCGTTAATGGCCACTTAACTACGACTAATGGCTCTGGTTCATCCCCTTCAAGCGTTTGCGGGTAAAGCCCTTGTGCAAACAGAATGTGCATCGTGGCATTGAAGTAGCTAGGGGCCATAGATACTTTTTTAAGTGGCTCTAATTGCTCAGCACCAAAGCCAACTTCTTCTTTAAGCTCACGGTTGGCAGCCTGCTCTGGCGTTTCGCCGGGATCGATTAAACCTTTGGGGAAACCAAGTTGATAATCGTTTGTGCCCGCACAGTACTCACGAACCAGCAGTAATTCGTTATCAGCTGTTAATGGCACTATCATCACAGCCCCTCTGCCGCCGCCACGGATCCGTTCGTATTGACGTTGTTCATTATTTGAGAACTTTAAATCTAGTGATTCAACCGTAAATAAACGACTTTTTGCAACAACTTGATTGCTAATAATGTGCGGTGGTGTTGGGTGCTTTTTCTGTGTCATTGGCATTAATTTGTTATCATGGATGCTTAACACAATCATAAATCTTTTATAGAGAAATGCCTATGCTAAATTGGTCGAAAATCGACACCGTACTATTAGATATGGATGGTACCTTACTCGATCTGCATTTTGATAATCACTTTTGGCTAAATGTTATCCCTGAACAACACGCGATTATGCAAAATATAAGTTTAACGGATGCCAAAGCTGATATTCACAAACGCTACCAAGCCGTGCATGGTCAAATTCAGTGGTATTGCCTCGACTATTGGGAGCAGCAACTAAACCTGCCAATTATGGAGCTTAAACGCCAAACCCAGCATTTGATCAAAGTACGCGAAGATGTGCCCGCGTTTTTAAGCGCCATGCGCAAAGCAGGTAAAGAGCTTATCTTACTAACCAATGCCCACCCTGAAAGTGTGATGCTTAAATTTGAACAAACGGATATAGATAACTATTTAGATGGGGTGGTCTCTACACATCAATACGGTGTCAGTAAAGAAAGCCAAAGCTTATGGCAGCAAGTGCAAGCTGATTTAGGGTTTGATAAACAGCGTACGTTATTTGTCGATGATAGCTTAAGTGTATTAAATGCAGCGAGGGAGTTTGGCATAGGTCATTTATTGGCAGTTGCAAACCCTGATAGTAAGCAACCGCACAATGAAATAGATGACTATTTAAGCATCACCGATTTTAGCAACGTACACCCTTAGTTTTTAGGGTAACGCGCTTCAAGGCCTTGATATACAAGTTTTGCAAAACCTGCATGTTCGGTATCAAGGCTTTTAACAACATCAACTAAATGCTCATTGTCTTCTTTACCGTTCCACACTTTAATGTAACTGCCATCTTTATAACCATGATCTTGGCGAAAGAAGTTAAGCGTATTTTTACCCACGTAGCCACGGTATAAATCGTCAATATTCATACCGATTTGAGCCATACAACCTGCAAAAGCAGCAGCATTAAATGTTTTATCAGCAACAGCTGACGCCGCTAGTATTTCAAGTGTTTGCTTAAAGTCATCTGCTGTTTTTGGTGAGCTCAATTCTTCTTCAAGCTGTTTTGCTAAATCTAGGTAACTTGTCTCACCATCAATGCGCAGTGATAATCCAAAATGAAAAATATCTACTAGCTCTAAGATAACTTGCTCAGTATCTGGTGTTTGTTTTTTCCACCATTTCCAGCCGTAATGATCGAGCATTTCAGCACACTCAACCCAAATTGCACGGTTCCACTCAAAACCTTGGCTAAACCACTGCTCATGAACTTTGGTATTCATGGCGTTTTGCATTTCTAGCATTACTACTAGTTTATTTAAATTGGCAGACATGTCTCTTCCAGTTACTGTTTCCTAATTGCGGTTAATAATACAGATAACTCAGATCTATTGAAATTATTTCTGTTGTTAGCCTGTCTAGTTTCATTATCTAAATCAAATAAAAAGAGAGCTACATGCTAAAATCAATTTTACTTACTTTTACTATACTCTTAAGTGCAGGTGTATCTGCAGCAACAGCGACTAATATTGCTGATGAAGCTGAGCAAGTGAGTCCACTTATGCCTGGGCTAACAATCCCTGCTACAACGCTAAAAGATAAAGACGGAAATAATATTGATTTAAGTAAACGTTTTGCAGAGAAAACAACTGTACTGATAGTTTATCGCGGCGGCTGGTGCCCGTATTGCTCAAAGCAATTAGCAAGTATTCAAAAAATAGAAAAACAAATTGCTGATTTGGGGGCGCAAATTATTGCCATATCACCTGATAGCCCTGAAAAACTAGCTGAAACTAAAATTGATTCACCTAATTATCAATTACTCTCAGACGATAGCCTGACTTTAAGCCAAGCACTCGGACTTGCATTCTACTTAGATGATAAAACCGCCACGATTTATCGTAATAAGCTTGGAGTAAACTTTGTATCACTCGATGGTAAAGCAAAAGTTGCGCTACCTGTTCCTGCGGTATTTGTGGTGGATAAAAAAGGGTTAGTGAATTTTCAATATGCTAACCCAAATTATAAAGTCCGCCTGACTGAAAACTTACTGCTCGCCGCTGTTAAATCAGTCTCTGAACAGTAATAACGTAAATAAAATTTATAGTACAGAGCTGCGGCTCTGTGCTTATCTTCCTGCTGTAAACTCATGCCATGAATTGATTAAATCAACAAAGTCCTCAAAACCACAGCCACTACTTAATCCATTTTCTTCTAGCATAAGTTCATCGTCTTGATAGGCAACAAGATCTTCTGAATCTTGGTGCAATGCATGTGCCTCAAAAATGGCTTCATCTTTATTTAAGATTAAATCAATTTCTTGACCTTGCAGCCTTAATGGCTCAAAGCTACTGGCAACTGATGCAATTAAAGCCTGTACCATGGCAATTTTATCTTTGCCAATCTCTTCATTTAACCAGCGTCCAATCACAGCATGTTCGCTGCTAATTTTAATACGTAAACCACTAATCGGGTCACGAATAAATTGATATTCCATAACTTTGTCTCAATACAACTAATACATAGGATTATAACCTAGTCAGTTGTGGATCACGAAAGCCAGATACAAAAATAGCGCTATAAAGCGCTATCTTTTGCATTTCAATTAAGCTTTCTACCGGTAGGATCTAAAGCGTGCGGCATCAATGATGGCCCAAATATATACGATAGGTAGAAGCACAAAACCTATTGCGACGTAAATTAGTACGCCACTAATAACCCAGGCTAAGAAAAAGAAAATTGCCGCCATAATACGACCTTGCACTAACTGTCCAAGTCCTGGAAAAAATATATTACAAATTGCTGCGATTACATTACCGCCTGAACCTTGCTCTGCCATATTAACCTCAGTTATTAATTTAATTTTCTTATTAGATACTTACACACTTCGTGCCAACTCTTTAATTTATTAATAATCATAAACTTATATAAAAACCAATAAATAGAAACTTATCTTAAATCGTGATTTTTACTAAATATCAGTCAAATTGGCTACAGCAAATATTTCATACAACAATAGCTTAGCTAAAAACACGGTTAAATAGAATAAAGAACATTTTAAAATTAACTGTTTATAAAAACAGTATTTTATTTAGCCTAACAAAAACACCTGTTATACTGCCTACAATATTGATTGAAAAGGCGTGATGATGGACGTTTCAGAATTACTCGATGGCTTAAATGACAAACAACGGGATGCCGTAGCTGCTCCACTGCAAAATATGCTGGTGCTAGCAGGCGCTGGCTCTGGTAAAACTCGAGTACTGGTTCATCGCATAGCTTGGTTAATGCAGGTAGAGCAAGCATCTGCTTACAGCGTTTTCGCGGTAACATTTACTAATAAAGCTGCAAAAGAAATGCGCTCTCGGGTTGAAGAAACACTCGGCGCACCAGTCGGCGGCATGTGGATTGGTACATTCCATGGTTTATCGCATCGCATTTTACGCGCACATCACCGCGAAGCTAATTTACCTGAAGCATTTCAAATTTTAGACTCCGATGACCAACTAAGAATGATTAAGCGCTTGTTAAAAGCGATGAACATTGATGATAAGAAGTGGCCTGCTAAGCAATTTGGTTGGTACATCAGCGCGAAAAAAGATGAAGGTCTTCGCCCAAAAGACATTCAAGCGTATGATATCAATGAGCAAATGATGCTTAAGGTGTATACCGCTTACCAAGAAGCTTGCGATCGTGCCGGTTTGGTTGATTTTGCCGAAATTCTGCTACGCAGCTTTGAAGTATTAAAAAATAATCCAACCTTACTGCGCCATTATCAACAGCGCTTTGCCCACATGTTGGTGGACGAATTCCAAGATACCAACACCATTCAATATGCGTGGCTTAAACTACTTGCAGGCGATACCAACAGCATTATGATTGTTGGAGACGATGATCAAAGTATTTATGGCTGGCGCGGTGCAAAAATTGAAAACATTAAACGCTTTTTAACTGATTTTGAAGCCGAGACAATTCGTCTTGAACAAAACTACCGCTCTACCGCCACCATTCTTAAAGCATCCAATGCGCTGATTCAAAATAACTCAGACCGTATGGGTAAAAGCCTGTGGACTGATGGCAATGAAGGTGAGCCAATCTCTATCTATGCCGCGTTTAACGAATTAGACGAAGCACGCTTTGTTAGCAGTAAGTTGCGAAGCTGGCTCAATGCGGGTAATGCATTGCAAGATGCGGCTATTTTATATCGTAGTAACGCGCAATCGCGGGTACTTGAAGAAGCCATGTTACAAGAAGGCTTAAAGTACCGTATTTATGGCGGTATGCGATTCTTCGAGCGTCAAGAGATCAAAGATGCCTTGGCTTATTTACGCCTTGTTGGTAACCGTCAAGATGATGCTGCATTTGAACGCGTCATCAATACGCCTGCTCGCGGTATTGGTGATAAAACTCTTAGCCATATACGTGATTGTGCTCGTGCTGAGTCGTTACCTCTTTGGTATGCAGCTAAAGCAGTTGTTGAACAACAGCACTTATCTGGCCGTGCAGCTAGCGTTGTTAGTAAGTTTGTAGAGCTCGTTGAGCATATAGAAGAGAAAATTGGCGACCTGACACTCGAAGAGCAAGCCAAGTACGCAATTCAAACATCAGGCTTAATGGCCATGTACCAAGCCGAAAAGGGCGAGAAAGGCCGTGCTCGAGTAGAAAACTTAGAAGAGCTTATTAGCGCGTGTGGGCAGTACGAATTACCCGAAGACGAAGAGTTTAGTTCACCTCTGCAAGGCTTTTTAGCCTATACCTCGCTTGAGTCGGGTGATGGCCAAGCTGAAGAACATGAAGATGCTGTGCAAATGATGACCCTTCACTCAGCAAAAGGTTTAGAGTTCCCGTTGGTATTTATGGTGGGTGTTGAAGAAGGCATGTTCCCTTCTCAGCAGAGTAATGAAGAATCTGGTCGTTTAGAAGAAGAGCGTCGCCTGTGTTATGTAGGCATGACACGAGCAATGGAAAAACTCTATATTAGCCACGCCGAAAGCCGCCGTTTATACGGCCAAGAAAAATACCACAGCCCGTCACGCTTTTTACGTGAAATGCCTGAAGACTGTGTTGAAGAAATCCGCATAAAAACTCAAGTCTCTCGCCCACCTGCTGCTGGACGCTTTAGCTCATCGGTTAGCCATGCAGCATTTGAAGATAGCGGCTTTAATTTAGGCCAACGCGTTGTGCACGCAAAGTTTGGTATTGGTACGGTGTTAAATTATGAAGGTGCTGGTGCGCAATCACGAGTACAAGTGAACTTTGACGATGTTGGCAGTAAATGGCTAGTAACCCAATATGCACGACTTCAAGCAATTTAATACTGAGCTAAACAAAGCATTATCACAACTTGCCTATGCTAAGCATAGGCAATTATTACTGATCACAGGTGAACAAAGCTGGTGCTACTTAGCTGCTCAGCACTTGCTCAACGAGCTAAATGGCGCCAAGGTCAATGTATTATCAAAAAGCACAGAGCTAACTTCTAGTTTTTGGCCAGAGCACACTCATCAAATTTTAGGTCAAGAGTTTGATCATGCGATTTATGATGGCTTTAGTGGCATTTTACCCGACAAACTCGCAGCACTAAGCGGCACTGTTAAAGCAGGTGGTTTGTTGGTACTGCTTTTGCCTGAAGTGAGTAACTTAGAAAATTGGTGTGATCCTGCTTTAACCTATTTTCAGTCCTATGCGCAAAATCGACCCATAAGCTTTTTTAACCAACGCTTAGCAAAATTATTACCACAAAGTAAGGCACTGCATTTTAGCCAATTAAATGGCTTTACAGCTACTCATAATAACACTGTCGAAGTGGGAGTTATTGATTTAACTGAGCAACAAGCGTGCATTGAGCAAATTGTAAAAACAGCTAACGGCCGAGCAAATCGCCCTTTATTAATAAGTGCAGATAGAGGCCGAGGAAAGTCATCAGCACTGGGTTTCGCTGCTGCGCAATTGTCAGATAAAAAAATAGTGATTTGTGCTCAACAATTTACTGCATTACACAGTTGTTTTAAACACCTCGCACAAGCACATAATTTAAGCTACAACGCATCAGATAAACAACTGGCAAATTTACATTATAGCCCGCCCGATCAGTTACTGAACGAGCTTCCAGAATGTGATGTATTATTTGTAGATGAAGCTGCCTCTATCCCCGTGCCACTACTTATAAAAATGCTCACCCATTACCCACGTATTGTATTTGCAAGTACTATGGTGGGCTATGAAGGCAATGGTCGAGGCTACACATTAAAATTTAAGCGCTATTTACAAACCCATTATAAAAACATGCGCAGCATTGAGCTCAAACAGCCAATTCGTTTTGCAACTAACGACCCTCTAGAGCAACAAGTATGTACACTGCTTGCACTTAATGCTCACTATGATGACCAGCCCAGCAGCTTTGGGCCTATTGTATTTCAAGAAATAGAGTCTAAAAACTTCTTACATGATGAGTCATTACTAATTGAAGTTGTTGGCTTACTGTCATTGGCGCATTATCAAAACAGCGTAAATGATTTACGCCACCTGCTCGATGCCAGTTCGCAACGTCTTTTTGCGTGTTTTGATGATTCCAAAATTATTGCAGTGTGTTTGGTAGCGATAGAAGGTGGGTTAACACCTGAAATATCTCAACAAGTCGCAGCTGGTAAACGTCGGCCACAAGGCCATTTAATGGCGCAAACATTAGCTCAACTTACGTTTAATTCAGCGGTTTTAACAAAGAAAATGGCGCGTGTTGTGCGTATTGCTGTTGCACCAGATAAACAGAACAATGATATTGGCTCTCAATTACTTCAATTTACAGAAACTCAATTGTCTTCACACTGCCACTATTTTGGAGCAAGCTTTGGCGCTAATGATACGTTGTTGAGGTTTTGGCAAAATAATGACTTCAGTCTAATAAAGTTAGGCTTTAAAAAAGATAAAGCAACTGCAGAATATTCAGCGCTAGTTATTAAACCGTCCGATGCAGGCAATAACTTAATTAAGGCGTTAGCCACACAGTTTAGCGCCGACTTCGCATTTCAATTGCTCGGTCATTACCAGCAGCTTGATCACCAATTAGTCGAAGTGATCATCAGTAATATGAAAAACACCCCCTATTCAAAAAGCGAAAATGAGCGATTAAAAGCATATATAGCGAGTGATTATCAAATTCACAATATCAAACCTGTATTGTGGCGAATATTTTGGCACTGCCCAAGTAGCCTAAAAAATTGTGATGAACATACCAAATACCTTTTAATTAGACTAATATTACAAAATTGGTCGTCAGAAAAGCCACACCATACATTACTTAGTAGCGGAAAAAAATCACTTAGTAAACAATTTAAACGGGCTGTAATTAATTGGTATGAAACTCTCTCACATTCAAATATATTTTAATTTCTTGCCGTGGCTGTTTGCTTTCGTTAGTTGCTTTTGCTCTGCTTCAAAGCCCCCTGAAATAAAATTAGGAATGTCCATCGCCTTAAGTGGCCCAGCAAAGCAAATTGGCGAGCAACTTCATTTAGGGAGCCAAACCTATTTTGATAAGCTTAATAAAAAAGGGGGAGTCAACGGTTCAAAAATAAACCTTATCGTTGCCGATGATGGATATGAACCTAAAAGGGCTGTTAATAATACCCATCGCTTTATTCAAGACGAAAATGTTTTAGCCCTATTTGGGGCAATGGGCACTCCTACAAGCCATGCCGTTTCACCAATATTAGAAAAACTGCGGATACCTTATCTTATGCCCTTTAGTGGAGCTGACTTTTTGCACTTAAACCCGACTATAAACGTGTTTAATATTAGAGCAAGCTATTACGATGAGGCAAAAGTACAGATAGAATATTTAGTCGAAGAGAAAAAGCATACTAAGATAGGTTTTTTAATTCAGGCAGATGAGTTTGGTTATGTTGTAGAGACAGGGCTGTTAAAATCACTCTCAAAATATAACTTAAAACCTATTAAAGTAGCACGTTACCTCCGTAATACTCATGATGTTGATCGAGCACTAAAAACATTAAAAAGCAGTGGGGTTACTGCTATTTGCTTGGTTGGTACATACAGCCCTCTGTCAAAATTTATAAACACAGCGTTTGAAGAAGACTTTAAACCAGATTATACCAGTATTTCCTTTGCCTCTAGCCCTGACTTATTTTCTAGCTTGAAGTACCCTACTGACTTAATGGTGACTGAGGTTGTGCCTAACCCTGCACAATGCGATAACACTTGGTGTAAAGAGTTCTTATCTGATATGCGAGATAAAAATATCGATAGGCCGACTCGACTTCACTTTGAGGGTTATTTAAATGCAGTCATTTTTAGCCTAGCAGCAACCAGTTGTGAATCCCCTTTAGAAGCAAAGTGCTTAATGTCACAACTAGACGAAACATTTCGCAAAAACAAAGAAATACATGAACTCTTTACCTATTCAGAACAAACAGACAAGCATAAGGTATATCGTTCATTATTCTCATTAAAATAGCTGCTATTTCTCAATACTGTTCTATTCTTATATAACCCTACTAGGAGGTGATGAGGAAACTATGGATTTAATTAACTTTCGTGTTGGACAAAAAACTATTTCGTTAAAGATATTAGACATATTATTAACGGAGCGTTTTGAAAATAACCTGACTTCATTACCAAATGACAATAAGAGCTTTATTGGTGTAAAAGACTATATGGAAACACCAACACCAATATTTGACTTAGGTATTGTTCTCAATAACCAATCAACATATATCACCAACAAGCAACTTTCTGACCTCCTTGTAGAACGTGAAAAAGATCATTTAGAGTGGTTAGATGCTCTTGAAGCTAGCCTGACACATGGTACGCCTTTTAATAAGTCAACCGACCCTGATAAATGTGAATTTGGTAAATGGTATACTAATTTTAAAACTGATAACGAGGATCTCAAAACCATTCTGGATAAGTTCGATACCCCCCATAGAGAGCTTCATGCTATGGCTAATGAGTTGCTTGATATGCAAAGGCGGTTAGGAAAAGAGAAAGCTATTGCTCATTTCAATACAAAAAAAAGAAGCGTTTTTAATGTACTCATGAGGCTTTTCGAATCCGCAAGAGAGCAAATTAATCTTGATTACAAACCTATCATCATTTTCACTACAAAAGATGGACATACTCCTCACCTAGGCCTGTTAGTTGATAAAGTAGAAGACAATATCAATATCAGTAAAGAAGACATCAAACCATTGGATAAGCTAACATCGATTGGGTTTGATATCGAACCACAAACAAAAAATATGATGATAGGCTTAATAAAACTTGAACAAAAACACAGTGTACTTATAGATCCCGGAGCAATATTTAGACCTGAACACCTGCAACACCAAAATACAGAAGAAACTGAAGCCTATGGGATCTTCTAATTGTTAGCCAGTTAAAATAAAAACTTAAATCACTTTTATATCAGACAACAAAAAACCCGTCACATTGCTGTAACGGGTTTCGCTTATTTGGCGCCATGGTGCGCTACGCAGTAGGATGGCATAGTGCCCACAGCGGTAGAGAGCCACATAACAAATGCTACACCTCATCGTCCGTGGTTTTATTTTTCCGTGGGTTTCGTGATACTCAACCCACGCTACGGTGTATAGGTTGACGCTGTGCAGCTGATAGCTGACGGCTTAAAGCTGAGAGCTCTAATTTTATTTCATACAACAAAAAACCCGTCACATTACTGTAACGGGTTTCTCTTATTTGGAGCCTGGCGATGACCTACTTTCACATAACAAATGCTACACTATCATCGGCGCTGTTTCGTTTCACTACTGAGTTCGGCATGGGGTCAGGTGGGTCCAAAACGCTATTGTCACCAAGCAAATTAGGTGTAAGTTCGATTTAATCGAGCTTACTAAAATTTGGAATTCTGAGAATAAAGTCTTCAAGTATCTACTTTAGTTATATTAACTTCTTCGCTTGTTTCACTAT